>NZ_JBELKF010000045.1:0-26274 GCF_042089775.1 Palleronia sp. | reverse complement strand
CGAGCCTGACTCCATGCACCAGTCGGTCAGACTGCCCGAGGCGTGGAATGGCTGCCCACGATGCCGTGGAATCGGTGCCCATCTTCCGTGGAATACGCAAGGGGATGGACCACGCTTGCCGCGCTGGCCATTAACGGGGTCAATATCAACTGGCGCGGGCGGCAACCGGCTGATGCTGAGCATCCCTCGAAGTCTGGCGCAAATATGCAATGAACCACGACGACTGAACCGCCTCAGGCAGCCCTGACTGATGCAGCGCCCATCCAGCGACACATAGGCAGACATGACCCTCTCCCAAATTCTCACAGTTGAGGCTGTCCGCACGATTTCCGCCGTAAGCAACAAAAGGAGGTTGTTCGAGACGCTGTCCCAGGCGGCGGCGCAGGCCTATGGGCTGCGAACTAAGACTGTGTACGGCGCGCTGATGGACCGCGAGAGCTTGGGCGCGACGGGCGTCGGGCAGGGCGTGGCGCTGCCCCATGCACGGCTCACCACCCTTGAACATGTCGTAGGGCTTTTCATTCGCCTTGAGCGGCCGCTTGATTATGGCTCTGCCGACCGTCAGCCGGTTGATCTGATCTTCGGACTCTTCGCCCCCACCGATACCGGGGTGGAGCACCTGAAGGCGCAGGCTAGGGTATCGCGGATGTTGAGGAACCCAGACCTATGCGCCAAGCTTCGGGCGAACAACGACCCACCCACGCTCCACGCGATCCTGACTGAGCCTCCGAACCTAAAATAACTTCTGGCGGTTCGCCCGCGGAGGTTTCCCAGGGTGCCGGCCCTGTCATAAGCGCTCGTCACCGAGCGGGCTGCGTCCCGCAGCCTGAAAGCGTCACCTCATTTTGAACCTGCCGTAGAAAATGAGCAGTCGGCGCAACTTCCAGGATCTCCCTGCGGGAGGGGAGATCGTGCGCGCCGCTTTCGTGAAGCAAACCTTCGGGTGCACGACTCCACCCGCTCCGTCGCCAGAAAAGGTAAAGGTGGATGACTGATACGCAGGCCGTAGCGAGGGCATCCCGTGGCCGCCTTCCTCACCACGGCTCTCAGGCTGCGACACCTGATCCGGCCTCCCCTGTTGATGTTGTGGCGTACCGGTCATAGTTCTGCAGCGCAGCAATCAACGTGCCGACTTTAGTTTTCGCGGCCGCGGGAATGGCATGAGCGGCCGCGCCAACCCCCAGGAGACTCATAGTGTCCCAGACCAATATATTCCGAAATACAGCCGTCCTTGCGGCACTCCCGATGCGAGTGTCCATGGTGTACACGCAGGCCTTCGCACGCAGATGGCCGGAGGTCTTTCAGCGCTCTATTGCCGGCACCGCGGATCCAGCGGTCGAAAGCGCGAAGACACCTTCCTCATCCGTGTCCGCCGCAGCTACGTCAAGCGAGACGGCCGCTCCCAAGCGCAAACCCGGACGGCCGAGGAAAGCCGAAGCTGCAGAAACGCCCGAGACTGCGGCACCCAAGCGGAAGCCCGGCCGGCCGCGAAAAGCGGCCGCTGCAAAGACCACCGAGGCATCGGAGCCCGCCGCACGGCCGAAGCGCAAGCCGGGGCGGCCTCGGAAAGCGACCGCCAGCTCGGAGAAAAGTGCAACTGTAGAGGCCACGGCATCGGATCAGGTTGTCGCAGCTGCGAAGACAGAGCCTGCCAATGAGACTGCGGAGAAAGCGGTTCCCAAGCAGGACGCTTCCGCCAATAAGGCGCCAGATGCCACGTCCGACGTGAGTCCCACAAAGGCAGCCTCAGCGACCGACGCAGGAGCTCCTTCCGGTGCAGGCGATGCCAAGTCCTCGGTCGACGCCGACAAAGCTACGCCAGAAGGCGAAGCCGGGACGGCTGAAAAGTCCGGAAGCTGATCCGGACGCCGAAGGCGGTCGCACGCGTCTGCACTAAGAAATAGATGGGCGTTTCGCTCGGCGGACCGAAACGGCGCCGAGCGGGCGTTCCGATCGAGCATCGGAAAACTCTCGCGCTAGAGATCGAGCGCCTCTACAGGGCGTCACGGGGCCGCCGCGCTTCGCGCAGTGATTGCGAGCCTCAGCACTGACTTTTCGTCGCAGCTAAAGCGGTTTGTGTTCAACTGTCAGAACCTTCACATGCGCCAAGCAGCAGCAGACGCTCATTCCGGTCCCCTCACCCGCCAATGAAGCGCTCAAAGCCCCCGGCCCGAGGTTCTATTCTCCGAGCCCCCGTGCTTTGCTGTGCTCATGCAGGGTATCATTGCGAGACCCCGGGAGTGAGAGAGACCGTCTCGATCACATCTTGCGCGGTCCGCCGTTCCGGGCTTCGGTGATAGTTGAAACCTGCCCAAATTGCTCGCAGCTCCCCGACAACGAGCAGAAAGGGCGGGCCGAAGCCCGCCCCAATGAACGTCGCCGCGTCGAAGCGGCTCGTCCCCTTGATCGCTTACTTGGCGGCCGAAGTGGCTACGCCGGTGGCCTTCTTGGCTGCATTGGCCAGATCGCCGGAGACATCCTTGCCGGCCGAAAGCATCAGCTCGACGGTCTCCATTTGGACGCTCTTCGCAATCTCAGCGAACTTCGCCATCGTCTCGGCGGTCGTCTCGGCCTGGGCGGACGCGAAATCGGTCATCGCCTTGCCATAATCTGCCGGCTCGTCGCGGACGACGGTGGCGTCGTTCATGCGCTTGAGCGTGTCCTGCGTCCACTTCGACGAAATCTCGGTCGACTTGCCGGCGGCCTCGATGACGACCTTCGACATCCGCTCGCCAAACGAGGCGTAGGATTTGAAGGCATTCTGGTAGGCCGACATGTCAGTCGGCATCGAGGACATCATCTCTTGCATCATCTTGCTGTAGTCGGTGTTGGTCTTGGTCGCCATGTCATTCACTCCCGTGGGTATGTTCAATTTCGATCGGCGGGGCGCGGTTCGTTGCCCTCTCGCCGCTCTGGAAGCATACATAACCTGCTGCACCGCAGCATATCAAGGATTGTTTCTGCACTGCGGCAAATAAAGTTACGTAGGGGAACCATGACTTATTCGACAGGCTGAAGCGGCGGATGCCGCGGAACCGGGCCGCGCCACCCAAAATCGTAGCGGTTTGAGAACAATACGCCGGGCAGGAATTCTGCACCTGCATAATGGGCATTCGGGCGACGGAAAACAGTATGCCGTGCCAAGGCGTCAGACGACCGGCGTCTCCAGCACGTAGGTGCCCGGCGCATCTGCGATCCCCTTGCCCGGGTCGCGTGCGGACACTTTCCGGCCCGACTGCTTCGCGAGCCACTCGCCGTACCGCATCCACCACGTTCCCTCATGGAAGTCGGCCGCCTCCTGCCATTCCTCCGGCGTGCCGGACCAGTCGCCATTGGTGTAATGGCCGTACTTCTTCTTGGACGGAGGATTGACGATTCCCGCGATATGCCCCGATTCCGACAGAAGGAAGGTCTTCGATCGCGCTCCCATCTTCTGAATACCACGAAACGAGCTCTTCCAGGCCGCGATGTGATCGGTCTCGCAAGCCACCGCCAGAAGGGGAACCTGCACGTCCCTGAGCGTGACCGTCTCGCCCAGCACCTCGAATCCGTCCGTGGCCAGCTTATCGCCTTGGCAGAGCCCGCGCAGGTACTCGATCGCCATGTCGCGCGGCAGGTTCGTTCCGTCGCCGTTCCAGAAGAGGAGGTCGAAGGCGGGAGGTGCCTCACCCATTAGGTAGCTGCGGACGGCCGGGCGGTAGATCAGATCGTTAGAGCGCAGGAACGAAAAGGTCCGGCTCATGTAAAAACTGTCGAGATAGCCGGCGCGTTTCACCTCTTCTTCGATTCCGTCGACGAAATCATCCTCGAGAAAGACCCCGACCTCCCCCCGGTCGGAAAAATCCGTCAGGGCGGTGAAGAAGGTGGCCGAGTTCACGCTCTCGTCGCCGCGCTTGGTCATGAGGCCCAGTGTCAGCGCCATGGTCGTGCCTGCGATGCAGTAGCCCACTGCGTTGACCTTGTCCTCGCCCGTGATCTTCTTGGCCTGGGCGATCGCCTCGAGGAAGCCTTCCTCGACATACTCGTCCATTCCCACTTCGGCGTAGTCGGGGCCCGGGTTCTTCCAGCTGACGACGAAAAGGGTGAAGCCTTGCTCCACGATCCAGCGGATCAGGCTGTTCTTCTCCTTGAGGTCGAGGATGTAAAACTTGTTGATCCAGGGCGGAAAGATCACGAGCGGGGTTTTGTGCACCTTCTCTGTCATCGGCGCGTACTGGATCAGCTCGAACAGGCGGTTCCGGAATACGACCTTGCCGGGCGTGGTGGCCAGGTTCTCGCCGACCTTGAACGCACTGGGATCGGCCAAGGTCACCACCAGTTCGCCATTGTTGCGTTCCAGGTCGCGCACGAGGTTTTCCAGCCCGTCGACCAGGCTCTGCCCCTCGGTCTCGACCGCGCGCGCCAAGGCCTCGGGGTTGGTGCCGAGGAAATTCGTGGGGCTCATCATGTCCACGATCTGCTGGCTGAAATACTCGAGCCGCTTCTTGTCCTGCGCCTCGAGCCCGTCGATAGAGCTCACCGCGTCCAGAACTACGCTGGCATTCATCAGGTATTGCTGCTTGAGATAGTTGAACATCGGGTGACGTTGCCAGATCTCGCAGGCGAAACGCGGATCGCTGCCGGTCTCGTCTGTCGGGGGAGAAAAATCGCCCTGCATCAGCTTCGACTGCGCTTCGACGTAATGGGTCAGCGTCTTGCCCCAGTAGTCGATCTGGGTCTGCATGATCTTACCCGGATTCTCCATCATGTCGCGCGTGAAGGCCATTCCGGCCTTCGCGTATAGTTCCGGCGAGGGTGACTGGAGCGACTGGGGAACCTGGCGCTTCTTGGTCATCGCGGCCGCCAGCCGCGCCGACAACACCTCCATCCGGGCGAGGTTCTTGGCCACCGTCTCGGAGTACTGCGCAACGTTCGTAGCGCTTTCGTTATCCTTCGTTGCCATGGCCTCCTCCCGTCATTCAATGCTGCAAGGCAGCAGGCTCTGTAGCCGCCGGGGAAACACGAGCGGTACACTTCACGCTAAGGGAATCGTAGCAGAGTGGACCGCAAAAGAAACAGCGGCCTAGACCGCCCTGCGGGGGGGTACACGCATCCAACAGGAGTACGGAAATCCTGTGCGACTTTCCGGAGGTTGGCCCGAGATGGCAGGGCGGCGAGACGCGAGCTCTGCTTGTCTGAGGGTTGCCCTATCGCATCCGCTACCGGGTCAAGACCGACACGGTTCCAGTCATCACCGTCGCGCATTTGAGTCACAAGCCTCGCCGGCTTGTATAGAGACGCTTCACGGGAATATGTCCCTCTCCGAACCGGCCGCTCGCCGCGAACGAGCTGAGTAGCCGGTGCGCGTTGGTCCGCCTTTCAGCGGTAGCAGTCATGCTGGCCTTGGCGAAGGGCCGATCAGGGGGTGATCTCGCCGGCTCGCCGGCGATCGCGCAGTCTTCTCAAAGATGCTGCCTGCTGCAGACGGGAACGTGAACGAGGCGAGCACGTTCACCGTGCAGGAAAAGATAAAAGGAAGACTATCATGAATCGCCTTACGACTTCCACTATCGCGCTCGTCCTTGCCGCCGGCACCGCTGGAATGGTCCAGTCGCAGGAAGCCTTGGATTCGGAGATCGGCACTTACAGCGGCGTCGTTGACAACGAACTAAGCGACCGCTTCATCCGCGCCGAGAACATCATCGGCGCCGACATCTATACCCAGTACATGGAGTACGACGAAGCAGCCTGGGGTGAGACCGACTTCTATGAGGAAATCGACACCGATTGGGAAGAGATCGGAGAGGTCTCGGACATCGTGATCTCGCGTGATGGCACCATCGTGGGCGTAATCGCCGAGATTGGCGGCTGGCTTGATATCGGAGATTCTGATGTCGTCATCGACATCGCCGACCTGAAGACGGTCGGCGGAACTGCCGGAGACAACTACGGCGACCTCTCCTTGGTCACGCCGCTTTCTCAAGAGCAACTCGAGTCGCGTCAGGAAGTGGATAGCGGCTGGTGGTAACCTAACCACTGGAAGGGCTCGCATCCCGAACTGTGCGAGCCCTTGCCATACCATGGTAATAGGTGACCGTCCCCACCCGCCGGTTATCGCTCATCCTCGTGGTGCGCCGCCGCGCCTCCCTGGTCAAAAGCGGCAGCGCGACAAGGTTCGCCGTCTATGCAACGAAGAAGGCCAGCGGCTTGCCGAGCCTGCCCGGCTGTTCAACGTCAGCCCGTATCCGGTTCGCCGCGCGTGATTGCTCGCAATGGCCATTCGTTGCGTTGCGCAGAAACGGTCACGCCGCGGACGAAGCTGCCGTTCGCCGCAGACGCCGCGATGCGGCGCCGCCTTAGAAGGCTCTGCACACCCATGCAGGTGCAGCTTAACTCGCCCCTACCGCTCTTCCGGGCGGGTAGACACCTCGTGCGCCGGAAAGCTACATCGGGATCAGGAGACGACCTCTTCCGCACAAAACTCTCCAATCGTGCCGCCGAAGAGCGCGTCGACGCTGAGAAGAACGATGGTCTTTGTGCCCCGCAGGCTGAGACCTTCGATGATCTTGTTGTTCCAATTGCTGATCCCGATGTCCGGGCACGGCTGGATCGCGTTCGCCGGTATCTGCTCGACGTGGTGTACCCGATCGACCACGACGCCGAGCGGCTGTCGCTGCGATCCGGTCGCGATTTCGATGACCAGGATCTGCGCGTCCGGGCCGAGCTCGCATGAGGGGAGGCCGAGCCGGGACTTCAGGTCAACGACTGGCAGGCTGGTGCCGCGCACGTCGACGACGCCCAGGATGTCCCCGGGCGATTCGGGCAGCGGCGTGATCTCCTGCATCACCAGAACCTCCCGCACGTGGTTAACGTCCATCCCGAGCGTCTGACTGGCTAGGGTGAAGGTGATGTAGCCGGGGGAGGAGTCCTCCTCCCCCGCGACGTTCCGGGCATGTCTTCGGTCGACTTGCATGGGATCAGCCCGCGTAGCGCTGGAAGTCGTCATCGGAGACCTCGTCGGCCGCGAGGTCGAGGTTGAAGGCATCGATCTCCGCCGCCTTCCCGGCCTTGGCCGGCTTGCCCGACGCCACGACCTTGAGCTTGACCGGCGCGACACCGCGCTTGCCGGTATTGTCGAGCTCGAAATATGAGATCACGCCGTTGAGCTGCTGCGACTGTGCCGCGAGTTCCTGGCTTGTCGCGGCCGACTCTTCCGCGGCGTTTGCGTTCTGCTGGATCACCTTGTCGAGCTCGCGGATCGCCTGGTTGATCTGCTCGGCACCCACGTTCTGTTCGCGGGTCGAGGCGGAGATCTCCTGCACCAGGTCGGCGGTGCGCTGGATGTTCGGGACGAGCGTCTCGAGCATCCGACCGGCCTCGCCCGACACATCGACGGTCTCGGCTGAGAGCTGGTTGATCTCGGCCGCGGCCTGCTGGCTGCGTTCGGCGAGCTTGCGCACCTCGGAGGCGACGACGGCGAAGCCCTTGCCGTGGGTGCCGGCGCGGGCGGCCTCGACCGCGGCGTTGAGCGCGAGCAGGTCGGTCTGGCGGGCGATCTCCTGGATGATGTTGATCTTGTCGGCGATCGTCTTCATCGCGCGCACCGCGTCGGCCACGGCCGCGCCGGATTTCCGGGCGTCGTCGGCGGACTGGTTGGCGATCTTCTCGGTCTGGCCGGCATTGTCCGCGTTCTGGCGGATGTTGGCGGTCATTTCCTCGATCGAAGCGCTGGCTTGCTGCGCGGCGGCGGCCTGCTGAGCGGAGCCGGCCGAGAGTTGCTCGGCCGTGGTGGACATGTTGCCCGCGCCTTCCGCTACGTAAGTTGCGCTGACAGACGCGTTCGAGATGACCTCGCGCAGCTTGATCACCATGTCGCGCAGCGCGATGCCAAGACGGTCGTCGTCGGAGCGCGGCGTGACGTCGGCCCGCAGATCACCCTTGGAGATGCTCTCAGCGGCCCGGCTCATCCCCTTCAGATCGACGACCATGCCGTCCATTTCGTTCAGCAGGATACCGATCTCATCGCGGCTGTTGGTCTTGGCGTCGACTTCGAGATTGCCTCGCGCGACTTCCTTGGTCACTGCAATGGCACGGCTCAGGCCCCGGCTGATCGTGGTCGAAAGCCAGAATGCGGCGGCGATGGCAATTACGACGGCAGCGATGCCGAGGGTCAACAGAAGGAAGCGCGCACTCGAGTAGACCTGCTGCGCTTCAGTCTGCGCCACTTCGAGAGAGGTACGCGCGCGATCGGCAAGGGCATCGGCAGCCGCGAAGCTCTCCTTGAACTCGGGCTCGAGTCGCGTGTTCAGGATATCGGTTGCCAAGGAATTCGTGTTCTGAAGCGAAAGGTTGGTTGTTACAGTCAACGGCGTCTCCCACGCCTGCCACGAGGAACGTATTGCATCGATTGCTGCGAGATCGGCACCGGAGGCGTTACGCTCCGCCGAGGAGAGATTTCCGATCAGGCCCTTCTTCTGTTCCGACAAATCTGTTGCCATGGCCGTGAGGCTTCCTCCGTCGGTCAGGATGAGCATCTCGCGCTCGATGCTCTGCAGTCCGCGAACATTGTCGGTCATCGCATCGATGCTGGCTTCGAGTTCCACGAGACGCGTGTCGCGGGCCGCGGAGGCCGCGATCCGGCTGCGTAGGTCGGCAACCATCGCCTCGGTTTGAGCATAGAGTGCATCGAATGCCGGGACGCTTTCATCCACGTAGGTTCTTGTGGCGCGCACGTTGGTATTTGCCAGTCCCACAGGGCGCAGCTCTGCCTCGACCTCCAGGAACTCCTGCCACTCCTTGTCGAAGGTGGCGAGGAGCGACGTAGTCGTTTCACCGATGTTGCTGTTTTCGATCTCGGTGAATGCCTTGGCCACGCCGGCCATTTGCTGATCGACCTGGTCCGCAATCTGCGCGGCGACGACGGCATCCGGCTGCGCAAGGTAGCTCTTGACCAGGCTCATCGAGCGAGCTGCGCCAGCTTGGATCTGCAAGCTCTCGTCGAGCTGGTGAGCGGTATTGTCTGCCATGTCGTCGAGGTTCGCCTGAAGCTTGCCGGCCTCTTTGAGAGCTTCGAAACTCGACACGCCGAGCAGTGCGATCAGCACCGCGAAGACGGCGATCAGCTTAGTCTTTATTGTCATACGCATGAGCGTGATCTTCCTTCAGGTCTCGGAATGGAGGGATTGTGTCGGCGCGAAGGCAGTCTCCGCGTCGAGAACGATGATGAGCGCGCCATTCTTCTTGGCGACGCCTCGAATGAGGTGGGTGGGCCAGCGAACGCCCAGTTCGGGCACTGTCTCGAGGTCGGCCGTGGGTGTGTCCGCGATGTCGTCGACATCGTCGGCAAGCATTGCGACTTTTGTGGCCTCGCCGCCGACCATGAGGTTGAGCACGATGACGCGGCTGCTCTGCCCGATCACCGCAGGCTTCATGCCGAGCCGTTGGCGCAGATCGACGAGGGGAGCGATCACGCCCCGCACGTTGATCAGGCCCGGTGCGAACGGATCGGCGCAGGGCGCGCGGGTAACCGGCTGCGGATCGACGATCTCGACCACATGCGCCACAGGGATAGCGAAGGTCTCGCCATCCAGCAAAAAGGTCAGCACCATATCATCACTGTCGCCCTCGGTCTCGATCATGTTCGGATCGGCGTTCATGCTGCCACCCGCTGTGCGCCTTGGGCGCGCTTGATGATCGCGGCCGGGTCAAGGATCAGCGCCACCGAGCCGTCGCCGAGGATGGTGGACCCCGCGAGTCCCTCGATGCCGCGATGATAGAGGGTCAGTGGCTTGATCACTGTCTGGTGCTGGCCGATCACCTCGTCCACGACGAGGCCAATGCGACGACCGTCAACACTGATGATGACAACGCGCCGATCGTCCGCAGTCATAGGCTCAGAACCGAAGAGAGTGTCGAGCCTGAGGAACGGCACCAGCTCATCACGGCTGTGCAGGATTGACCGGCCGCTTTCCCTCACGCTGTCGGCGTGGGGCAGCTCGACGCTTTCCTCCACCGCGGAAAGCGGCAGAATGAACGACCCGTCCGCCACCCTGACGAGGAGACCGTCGACGATGGCGCGCGTGAGCGGCAGGCGCAGCGTCACATCCGTGCCAGCCCCCTTCTGCGAGCTCAGTTCGACGCTCCCACGCAGCTCTTCTGCCACGCGCCGGACGACGTCCAGACCGGAACCGCGCCCGGAAACCTCGGGCAATGGCTCAACTGTAGAGAAGCCGCGCGCGAACACGACTTGGCGGGGCGCTTCGTCCGAGAGATCATCGTCAGCCGCGATCAGCTTGCCCTCGATCGCGCGGGTCCGGATAGCGTTGGCATCAAGACCACGGCCATCGTCAGAGACGGAAACGAGCACCTCCCCGCCCGCTTGGCAGGCACGAAGCGTGATATGGGCGGCAGCAGCCTTGTCGGCTTTCGCGCGATCCTCCGGTGCTTCGATGCCGTGCTCGATGGCGTTGCGGATCAGGTGGGCCAGCGGCTCGGCCAAGCTGTCGAGAACATCCTTGTCGACTTCGACATCGCCGCCCTCGACGAACAAGTGAGCCGGCTTGTTCAAGCCCTCGGACAGATCGCTGACCAGGCCGTGAATCTTGTCGAACACGGGCTGGATCGGCAGCATCCGGATCGACGCTGCTGCATCGCGCAGTTCGACCACCAGCCGGTCGATCTCATCGGCGGCCTCTTCCAGTTCCGGATCGGAAAGTCTGCCGGCGATCCGCTTGAGCTGGGCCTGCGCAATAACGATCGCGCCAACCGGAGCCGTCAGGTCATCGAGGCGTGGCGACGGGACGCAGATCGTGTCGGCGGGCGGAGAAACCCGGCCGGTTTCCACCGGCTCGATAGTCGTCATGGCTCTACGTTCCTGTAGCGAAGGGTTGGCTACGGGATACTGTCGGTTAAAGAAGTTGATGCTTGGTTTCCGCAAATGTTTTTGTCTGCGCCCGACACACGATATTTCGCGCTATCTTGCCTAAATTACGCGACGCTTGGGCGCCTTCAAATCGGATCAAGGGCTGCTCGGCCGCCGCCTCGCTGTGCCTCTTCCGTCACCTACGGTAGCGGCAGAAACCGCCCTCATCATGGGGTTTGATACGTCGGTGCTCGCTCGGGCCCGCCAGGACGCTGCGGCCCTGCGACATCTCGGCGCGCTGATCCTCGTTCCTGCCTCACGCTCTCGTGGATCGCGAAGGTGGCTCTCCAGGCTGCGTTTCCGATGAAACCACACTTAATTCGCCGCATTGATCACTTGAACGGATGAAACCACCACGCGAACCTGCCGCCGAGCCGGGCGACAGGACATGCGACCGCTTCGCGATTAGTAGAAGGGAAACCATCGGGATGAGCTCGAAGATTTGGCTTCGAGCCTTGGGGGTTGGTTTTGCCTACTATGCATGCGCATTGCTCTCGCTCCACGGCACAATCACCGAGGACGGCATTGCGGTTGTCTGGCTTCCCAACGCCGTTCTTCTTGCCGGTTTCCTGCTGCACGCTCCGAGACAGTGGCCGCCAGTCGCTATGGCCGCGTTCGGAGCAGAGATTGCCGCCGATGTTCCCAACTTTCCTGTTTGGGCGTCGATCTCGTTCGGAGTCGTCAACCTGCTTGAGGCATTACTCGCGGCTTGCTTGATCAGAAGGTTCGTCTTGGGCAATTCTCTTTTCAGCCGATTGCGCAGCGGCGCAATCTTTCTTCTTTCGGCTCCCATCGTCGCTTCCGCCTCGGCGGCCTTGCTCGGCGCGGGAGTCTATGTGCTCCTCGGCCAGACAAACAGCAGCTATCTGGCCCTGTGGCGGCTTTGGTGGTTCGGCGACGCTCTGGGACTCCTGTTGCTCACGCCCCTAATCGTCTTCGCTCGGCAGAACCTTCACATCAGGGCTTTTGAGACGCTTTCCTGGCTCAGAGGAGGCGAGCTACTGTCGATATGGCTGCTCGTCTTGATCCTGGGAAGCGCAGCTGTCCGGCCCGAATTGTCATCTACGTCCACGTTTTACCTTACACCAATCGCGCTGGTTCCGCTCGGCATCTGGGCGGCGCTACGGTTTGGCTTTCTCGGCGCCGCGATAACGATCAACTTGATTGCGGCGCTTGCGATCATGCATCTTGTTCTGGGTCACTCTCCCTACCCGTATGCCACTCCCCAGGAAGCTGTTTGGTTGACGCAGGAGTATCTTGTCGTGCTGGCGGTCACAGCGCTCGGACTGGCGATCCTCATGCACGAGACCGCCCGTCTCCAGATGCTTGCAACCACGGATTTCCTGACAAGCTTCGCCAATCGCCGCCACTTCGACGATCTGGGTCAGCGCGTATTGCATCGCCTGGCCAGAGACGGAGAAGCGGCTTCGGTCATTGTTTTCGACATCGACTACTTCAAATCGATAAACGATCAGCACGGCCATGACTTTGGAGATGAGCTCCTGCGGCGTATCCAGGCGCCGGTGAAACGCTCTACCCGTCCACGTGATCTGATCGCCCGACTGGGCGGCGACGAGTTCGCGATCTTGCTGCCTGCAACCGATCGAGAGCAGGCCAGGAATGTAGCCGAGCGCCTACGGGCAGAGATTGCAGAGCTCGGCATAGACGGCGACGGTCAAGCCACACGTCCAACCGCGAGCTTCGGCGTGGCTCAGTGGGATGGACAGAGTGATTTGCACGAACTGGTCGGCCAGGCTGATGCGTCGCTTTACCGAGCGAAGCGGGCTGGTCGAAACCGGGTCGACGGCTGACAGGTGAAGCTACGGAGAAACGCGCGGCATCGGGAAGGCCCGCTGAAGCTATCAGCCCCATATTTGCTTCGGCCGGACTCCGCCTGATGCACAGCAGCTCACCTGCGGGCCATCGGCCATTGATATGACGCCGGCTTATTCATAACGAGTACGTTTCTTAAGTGGAGGTCGCGGTGCAAGCCGGAACTTGGGGGTCTCCGGCGGAAAAGGACCTCTCGTCCGGTCTGACCCGTGTTTGTGCTGATGCCCCGCAACGGATCTCGTGGAGCAGCGCATGGAATTGTGAGTCGCGATCAATGCGCGCTGCCCCGCCTCCTCAAGCCTTGGCAGAGAACCCGGCCTCGGGCGACAGGATCAGCCGCTCATAGGCAGGCCGCGCGAAGTAGAACCCTTGGACAAGTTTGATCCCAAGCTCTCTCAGCGCATCCGCGTCGGCGGCTTCCTCGATGCCTTCGGCCATCACGGCGATGCCGAGATCGACGCAAAGGTCATGGATCGCGCCGACGATCTTGCGGCGGCGCGGGTCGCCCGCAATGCCGCGGACTAGGGCCATGTCGATCTTCACGATGTCCGGGTGCAGGTCGCACAAGAGTCCCAACCCGGCATAACCGGCGCCGAAATCGTCGATGGCCGTCATGAAGCCGCGCGCGCGGTAGCTCTCGACGATTCCCACCAGGTGCCCCGTATCGCGCACGGCCTCGGCCTCGGTGAACTCGAAGATCAGCCGATCTGTAGGAAAGGCGTATCGTTCGGCGGCCTGAAGCGTCGCCTGAATGCAATGCTCGGGATTGTAGACGGCATTGGGCATGAAGTTGATGCTGAGACGGGTGTCGATCCCGAGGCGCGACGCAACTGCGATGGCCTGTGTCCGGCACTTCTGGTCAAAGCTGTAACGGTTGGTTTCAGTGACGTGCTTGATGACGTCCCACGCCGACCCGTCGCCAATCGGCCTGACAAGGGCCTCCTGTGCGAACACCTTACCGCTATTGATATCGAAAATCGGCTGGAACGCCATGGTGAAATCGTGCCGAAACGCTTGGGAGCCGCGGGAACTGCAAGCGGTGCATTCGGTCTTGAGGCCTTGAAACATAGCTATGCTCTGTCGGTGAACAAATTCGGTCCGGTGCGCGCCGATTACTCGTATACAACCACAGCGGGAAGAGCTTTTTGTTGATCATTGGCTGGAATTCGAGTCTCGGCTCCAGAGGGAGCAGAACGTCGGAGAGAGGACCCCTCGGCGGCATCGCGGCTTTCGCATTGCGCAACCACAGTGGTGCGACCTCGCATTGCCAGAAGCGGGTGGCCTTGGTCGTGGCTACGACACCCCTTGCAGGGAGAATACGGTGCCATTCCTCGCAGTCCCGCAGCTCGCTGCGGGCCCCACGGTCTCCAAGTTGCAACGCCCCTGTCGAGCGAACCATGGTCATACCAAGTGACGCAGCTTAAAAACCCTTGCGTCTACGGAGACATTCCCGCTCATGCTGCGCCAAGTGCGACATATGATCTAACGAGGGCTGGACATGAATAACGAGGTGCTTCGACGCGCGATCACCCAAGACCATGCTGCATTCCAAGCCCAGGAGCATGACTTTCAGGCTGACATCGAGATGCTTGCCAACAGTGATCTTGTCGGCACCATCCTCGAAACCGTCATGCTTGCCACGAACACACGTTTCGCCGCTGTCGCCCGGGTCACGGCAGACAGGTGGGTTGCCTGTCGCTCCGTCGACGAGATCAATTTCGGCTTGGCCGAGGGCGATGAGATCGAGATCGAGTCGACCTTCTGCCGATCGGTTCGGGAAACCTCTCAGAAGGTCCTTTTCAATAACGCGGCGACCGACGATGTCTATAGAAACCATCCTATCGCGTCCAAGTTCGGCATCGTCAGCTACGCCTCCATCCCGATCCGTCGCAGCGACGGCAGCTTCTTCGGCACGCTTTGCGCGATCGACACGGAGCCACGTGACCTCAAGCATCCACGGGTCGTCGCGATGCTGGAGATGTTCGCCGACGTCATCGGCCGGAGTCTCGAAACCGAAGAGCGGCTGGAAGCACAAGAGCAGCTCGTCGCGCATGAACGCGAGCTGGCACGCACTCAAGAACAGTTCATAGCCGTTCTCGGACACGATCTACGTAATCCAGTGGCAGCTCTGGAAGCTGGGCTTCGGCAACTGGCCAGGCAGCCGTTGAACGATCGGGCGCAGAAGATGCTGCCGCTCATGCGATCTTCGGTGCATCGGATGAACGAGCTCATCGACAATATGATGCTGCACGCCAAGGCGCGCCTGGGCGGTGGGATTCATGTAAATGCGGCGCCCGATGCGCCGCTGACCGCTGCCATTACGCAGGTCGTCGACGAGGTCCGAGCCGCGTCCCCCGAGCACGAGATACTTCTGGATCTGTCTTTTGACCGGCCCATCAGTTGCGACGCGGCGCGCGTGGCGCAGGCGGTTTCGAATCTGATGTCGAATGCCGTCCGCCACGGCACACCGGGCGCCCCAATCGGGGTTCGTGGCACTTCGGGCGACTGCGAGGTCACGATTTCTGTAGTCAACCAGGGTGAGGCCATTCCTGACGACCTGCGGCGTCGACTGTTTCAGCCCTTTCGAAGGGGCATGCAGACAGAAGGCGAAGGCTTGGGACTCGGTCTGTACATCGCTTCTTCCATCGCCGATGCGCATGGGGGTCGTATCGAGGTAACGTGCGAGGGCGGAACGACGATTTTCAAGTTCAAGCTGCCAGCCCTTCCGACGGAAATCTAACCAAGCAGGGCTGGGGCTGCGCTCGCCCCGACTTGGCGCCAGTGACGAAACAGATCGGGCAAGCAGCAAAAGCGGGTCGCGGAGCGTCTCGTTGAGCTTGCATACACCCTTCGAACAGAACTGCCGTTGATGCCCCTCGCTGGCAGGTCTGCTCTTCGGTCCAAAGCTGTCATTAAGGCGGCTTTAATCCCCGCGTGCTTTCTGTCGCTCATGGATAAGCTGGTCGTGTGGATTGGACGGTCACCGCTCATCGCCGTGATGGTGGTCGGACTAGCTACGCCCGTTGGCATCTTGATCGGGCAGAATGCCCCGGATCCCGGAGCTCCCGTTCTCGTGCTGTCGGCTCCTTGGGACAGCGCCGAGCGGGTGGCAAAATCCGCATCAGGTCGCTTGATCCTGCCCGGCCGCATATCCTCCATCGGCTTGGTACACTCGCCGGAGCCGGAGTTCCTCGTCGCCCTAAAGGAGGCAGGGGCCTGGCTGATCCTGAACGCCCGTTTGTCCGGCGCCTTCTGCGCCTCGAAGTGAGACACGCCCCATGATCGACTCTCGCCAGAACGCCCAAACCTTGGCGGCTGCTTCCCGAATTCGGGTCATGCTTGTCTTCTGTTGGCTGCATGTTCCGCTGGCCTTCGGCACTGCCCTGATGCGTGACATGCCTTGGATCCTTCCCGTCGCCGCCGGCGGCCTCATGTCTGCCCTAGCAACGTTGGACTTGGCTCTATCTCCGACGCGGGGGCGCGTGACATTGGGTTGCGCCCTGATCGCCCAGCCGGCGATTCTAGTGGCATTGATGGCAGGCCATCCGTGGCAGGTCGACATGCATATGTATTTCTTTGCGATGATGGCGATCCTGTCGCTGCTGTTTGATGTGAAGGCTCTGCTGGCCGCAGCAGGGATCGTCGCGGCTCATCACCTGGGGCTGAACTACGCTCTGCCTGAGCTCGTCTATCCCGGCGGCACCGACCTCGGGCGGACCATCCTGCACGCCGTCGTGCTGGTAATAGAGACGGCAGGGCTCTGCGCCATGGTGCTGGCGCATCATCGCCAGGCCGCAGATGTCCGCTCCGCTCAAGAGCACGCGCTCGAAACCTCCGAGGCAGCCCGCCTCGAGCAGATCGAGGCGACCCATCGGATGTCGACGGTGCTCTCGGCTGCGACCGCCGGCATCGGCACGGTGGAAGAGAGCAGCACTCGACTGAGCTCGTTGGCCAACGAGATGGCGAAAGGGGCTCGGAACCAGTCCAGGTCGGTCCAGTCCGCATCCTCCTCGATCGAGGAGATCACCGCCTCCATTCGCAGCACCGCCGACGGGGTTGCTTCGACGGAACGGAGTTCTGCCAAGGCCCTCGAGAGCGCCAGGCGAGTTGAGAACACCGTTGCCCAGGCGGTCGCAGCGATGCAGGACATCGCCAAGAAGATCGGCGTGGTGCAGGACATTGCGCGACAGACTGACCTCTTGGCGCTCAATGCCGCGGTCGAGGCTGCCCGGGCTGGCATCCATGGGCGGGGCTTCGCCGTCGTGGCATCCGAGGTACGAAAGTTGGCCGAGCGGGCCCAGACCGCCGCTGCCGAGATCTCCACCCTGTCGAGCAACACCATGGAGGTCTCGACCGAGGCAGGCGCGATGCTGGCCGAACTTCTGCCGGAAATCGATCGAACGGCGGAAGCGAATCGCAACATCACTGCTGCGATGCGCGAGCAGGCAACTGGTTCTGAGCAGATCCGGATCGCCATCGGAGAGCTCCAGCGTGTGATAGAGCAAAGCGATGGCTTAGCCGGCCAGGCCGCTGAGGCTGCGAACGATCTCGCCCGGCAAGCCGAAGAGCTGAATGCTCTCGTCGTGGAAGACGACCACGCGAGCGAAAGTTCTTATCTCGCGGACAACGACCAGGGGCAAGGATCGTATTCGGCTGCCGCTTGATAGAATTGCCTGCAGCGAAAGGCTGGCACGTCCGCCTTCCAAGGCTTCGGTGCTCGGTGCAGCGATAAACAACTTGGGCCCGACATTGACCTTCGCCGCGCGGCGCTGGGAAGGCGGGTGTGTGGATCTTGCTGCCCTTCGCAGCAGGTCAGCAATACCTGCTGCATCTGCGGCTGCGTCTAATCGCCGGCCACCTGCGAGGGGTTGCAGTCTCTAAGCTTGCGCCACCGGGCTAGCTTGCCTTCGGCATTAATGCCATTTTGCCTGATTGCGAGAAGAGTACGCTTCCGCACACTTCATTGCAGCGTTGCGCAACGCTTGGTAAACTGTGGGTGGTAACGGGCGTTCAGAAATCCCGTAACGGGTGTTCAGAAGTCCCGGTGAAAGTGAATGAACAGCTCAGCTAAATCTCCGATGAAACAGGTGTCGACGATCAAATTGCGTGACGATCGCTCGGTGCACCCTGCGATGCGGGAGGAACCCTCCCGCGATCGAGAAACCGATCACCGGATCAGCAACAGCCTACAATTCCTGGCTGCCATGCTGCGGCACGAGAGCCGGGAGGCCACATCCGTCATCTCCGCCCGGCAGAGCCTAGAAAATGCGGCCGGACGATTGGCCGCCATGGCCCGCCTGCATCGGCAGTTGACGTCGCATCCGGCCGATTCAGACGTGTGTCTTGGGGAGTTCATCGAGCCGATCTGTGATGACATCTCCGAAAGTATCGGTCTCGTGTCAACGGCGGAGCAAAATCCGGCCACTGGGCGGCGTAAGAGTCGGCCACTTCGGATTTGGGCGTGACGCGCGCCGCAAGGCTGCGGCCGGGCAGCCGCGCTCTCCAGATAGCTGGCGGCTTCCCGGCCGCCTTGGCCCTTCAGGGCCAAGCCCTCGCGGGTGAGATCAGAGTGGTTTGGCGGGTTTGAGCGCGCGGCTTTGCGCCAAACGATAGCTCTCACCGTTCATCTCGACGATGTTGACGTGGTGCGTCAGCCTGTCGAGGAGGGCGCCGGTCAGGCGCTCGGTGCCGAAGGTTTCGGTCCATTCGTCGAAAGGCAGGTTACTGGTGATCAGCGTGGCGCCGCGCTCATACCGCTGCGAGATCACCTCGAACAGAAGCTCGGCACCGGTCTTGGAGAGCGGCACGAAGCCCAACTCGTCGATGATGAGCAGCTTGACCGCAGCCAACTGCTTTTGCAGGCGCAGCAGGCGGCGTTCGTCGCGGGCCTCCATCAGCTCGTTGACCAGCGCGGCGGCGGTGATGAAGCTGACCGGCAGCCCCTTCTGGCACGCGGCCAGCCCCAGCCCGAGGGCAACGTGGGTTTTGCCGGTTCCACTGGGCCCCAAGGCGATGACGTTCTCGCGCCGGTCGATCCATTCGCAGCGGGCGAGCTCCAGCACCTGCATCTTGTTCAGCTTGGGGATCGCCTTGAAGTCGAAGCTGTCGAGGCTCTTGGTGGCCGGGAACTTCGCTGCCTTGATACGGCGCTCGACCATCCGCCGCTCACGGTCGATCAGCTCAAGTTCGACGAGGCGCGCCAGGAACTGGACATGGTCCAGCCCCTCGGCGGCACACTGGCGGCCCAGCTTCTCGTATTCCCGCAGGAAGGTGGGCAGCTTCAGCGTCTTTAGATGATCCGCGAGCAGGATCTTCGGGGTGTCGGTCATGCCGCATCCCCCGACAACAGGGACATGTAGCTGGCCGCCGACGTGGTCCCGACATCAGCGCGCGGCAGGTAGGGATAAACATCGAGATCCAGCTTCGGCGGCCGTTTCTCAACATGGCAGAGAACGAGGTGCTTCACGGCATCGAAGCCGACCGCGCCCAGTTGCAGGGCCTTCTTCACGGCGGCGTGGAGATCGTCGAGGTCGAAGGTCTCCAGCAGGCGCAAGACCTGCACATATTCCCGCCGTCCCGCCTTGATCATCCGCGCTTCCATCAGGCGGCGCAGGGTCGCGAACTCCGCAGGCAGCTCCCATTCGGCAAGAGGCGCCGCCTGATCCAGAGCATTGATCTTCCTTTCGATCAGCGGGAGATAATGGATCGGATCGAACACCATGTCCTCGCGGTCGTAGCAGCGCGGATGACGCGCGATAACCTCGCCACCGCAGCCGATCATGACCTCGTCGACATAGCCTCTGATCCAGACATCGCGATGGCCGTAGGCGACCGGCACCGAGTAATCGTTGGTCTTGTAGCGCACCAAGGCTTGGGAGCTGACCCGTCCGGTGGTCTGATCACAGGCATCGAACGCCGCCGCCGGGAGTTCGGACATAGCAGCCAGATCCCGCGCGAGGCGTTCCCCGATTGTCTCGGACTGACCCCGCAGGACATCCGCCTGACGCCTGCGGCACTGCTCCTCCAGGTAGGCGTTGAACGCGCCCCAAGTCGGGAACCGCGGGATCGGCACCATGAAGTTGCGGCGAGAGTAGCCGACCAAGCCCTCCGCGTTGCCCTTGTCGTTCCCCTTTCCAGGACGGCCGTAGCGGTCACGGAACAGGTAATGCGACAGGAACCCGCTGAAGAGCGTGGCCCGCTGACGCGTGCCGTCCGGCAGGATCTTCGCGACCAGGCAGCGGTCGTTGTCGTAGAGGACAGACGTGGGCACCTTGCCGAAGAACGCGAAGGCGTGGACGTGGCCGTCGACCCAAGCTTCCGCTGTCGCCGCGGGATAAGCACGCACGAAGCAGGCATCGCTGTGCGGCAGGTCCATGACGAAGAAATATGCCTTCTGCTCAACACCGCCGATGAAGACCGTCGCTTCGCCGAAGTCGGCTTGGGCATGCCCCGGCGGATGCGCCAGAGGCACGAACATCTCGCGGCCGCGCCGCTCGCGCTCCCGCATGTAGTCTTTGATGATCGTATAGCTGCCAGTGAAGCCATGCTCATCGCGAAGCCGCTCGAACACCCGCTTCGCCGTGTGCCGCTGCTTTCGATGGACCTCGCGATCCCCCTCAAGCCAGCCATCGATGATCTCGGTGAACCCATCCAGCTTCGGCCGCTTCACCGGCGCCGTCCGCCGGTATCCAGGCGGAACCGAAAACTCCATCATCTTCTGAACGCTATCGCGGGAAATCCCAAACTGACGCGCAGCCTCGCGCTGGCTCATCCCCTCGGCACACGCCAGTCGCACCTTGCGATACAAGTCCACGGTGAAAATCCTCCCACCCTCCCCGTCGCCAGAAAGGGTAAAGGTGGACGACTTTTACGCCGCCCGCAGCGGGCTCATCCCGCCGCTACCGTGGCCGACTTTCTCACCGCCGTTCTCATTCGGTTGCCCCTTCTATGCCCTGATTCAGTATGGGCGCGCAAACCAGTCTTGCATCGCCGCTGCCAGATAATGTAGCCCCCATCCCCCTGCCTGCGACCCTCGTCTTTCTCTTGGCGGCCGTCGGTGGCCTGGCAGGATTGGTGCGCCGCAAGACAGCTACGGAGTGACGCGGTAGGGCTTGTATTCACCGCGCGGGCGGTGCGGCTACTTCTTCGTCCTGGCCTTCGGCCCGAGCGATCAAGCAGATAGTTTCTTCCGATCCGGGTTGGCAAAAAAAGGCGCCAGTTCGACACCTGGAATCGGGCGACTGATCAGAAATCCTTGGATCTGATTGCATCCCTCGTGCCGGGCGAACTCCTGCTGCTCCACGGTTTCGACACCTTCGATCGTCACGCTCATCCGCATTTTGGCAGCCAGCGTGACAATCGCTTGAACAATGGCGACGCTATCGGGGTCCTCTGGGATCTGTCGCACGAAGAAGCGGTCGATCTTCACTTTGTCGAAGGGGAAACGCCGCAAGTGACTGAGCGATGAGTAGCCAGTCCCGAAGTCGTCGAGCGAAATGCGAATCCCGAGATCTTTCAGGCCGTGCAGGTTGCCGAAGGTGCGCACGTCATCACGCAGTAGGGCGGTTTCCGTGACCTCAAGCTCGAGGCGCGTCGCGGGGAAGCCGGTTTCTTTGAGGATTTTCGCGACGTTTTTGACCAAGTTCGGGTCCCCGAGCTCGACAGCTGAAAGATTGACTGCAAGCGAGGTTGTCTCGGGCCATCCCGCCGCCTCGACGCAGGCGGTGCGTAGCACCCACTCACCTATTGCCCCGATCAGGCCGATCTCCTCGGCAAGCGGTATGAACTCCGCCGGCGAGATCATGCCCCGCTTTGGGTGGGTCCACCGCAGAAGGGCTTCAGCTCCCTGGAATGCTCCGCTGGAGGCGTCTGTCAGCGGCTGGAAGTGGACCTCGAGCTCGTCACGCTTCAGCGCCAGGCGCAAGTCGCGTTCAAGTTCGCTGCGGTTGAGGGCCTCTGCGAGCATCTTCGGCTCATATAAGCAGTAGCGCTCGCGACCGGAGTGCTTTGCGCTGTAGAGCGCGAGATCGGCATTCCGCGCCACCGCATCGGCATCGGCTCCGTCCTTCCCCAGATAGGCAATCCCGATGCTCGCGCCGATCTCTATGATTTGGGCACCCAATGAGAAGGGCGATCGCATCGTGTCGACGATGCCGGCGGCGAGGCTGGTGACCCTGTCGGCGTCTCCGGCAGTCAGGATCGAGAATTCGTCCCCGCCAAGCCGAGCGACAACGTCATCGCCCCCGGTGCTGGCTCCAAGCCGCTCTGCTACCTGACGCAGGAGCTCGTCGCCAAAGGAATGCCCGAAGGTGTCATTGACCCATTTGAAGCGATCCAGATCGATCGCGAGAAGGGCGTATTGTGAGACGCCCTCGCCGAGATTGGCCGCGCGCACGGCCAGTATTTCTGAGAACCGCATGCGGTTGGTCAGTCCGGTCAGCGCATCTGTGTAGGCCAATCGTCGAATTGCCTCTTCGGTCTTCAGACGCTCGCGCTGGTCCCGAACAGCAAATACAATTTGGCGTTTGGAGCCGACCGTCACCTCGCTTCGTAGGACGCGGACAGGGATGAGCCTGCCCGCCGCTCCGACGAGTTCGGCATCATATTCTTCTCGCTCTACCATATCGAACCAGGTCACGCTCGGGATGAGCGACCCCACCGTCTCGCCGATGACATCGCTTCTCGCAACTCCCGCCAGCCGCGCAAAGCTGTCGTTGACAATCGTGATCGTGTCACCGTCGCACACCACAAGTCCTTCAACGGCAAGGTTCGAGAGTTCGCCCAGCCGGACCCGGTCGCGCCGCAGCTGAGCCTGGGCCCGTAGGCTGACGCGCAACCCGTAGACCGCCAGCGCGATGAGGCAAAGGCAGACGGCGGCAATCACCGGCGCGATCACCTGCGGCGGCACCGCGAGGGCCGGTAGAGTAGCGAACGGGTCATAGAGCAGCGTCATCGCCGTCATTCCGCCGACATGCACGACGGAGATCGCTGCCAAAAGCAACGGAGGGGCGAGGCGCCTAAGAGACCGGCTCCGCTCACCCGAAGCGACCATACCAGCGCCAAACATCAACAAGCTTGCTCCGATCGAGCCGAACACGAGCGGAAGATCCCAAAAAACCGTCGCGGCTACCTTATAGCTGAATTGGCCCAGATAATGCAGAACTGCGACAGACACGCCGAGCAGGATGCCTGATATAAATCGACGCCGTCGGTCACGGCTTGCTATCGTGTATGTCATGCTCAGGGCGATGCCGGCAGTCACGATCAGAAGGGACAAGGCCGTCAGGGGGACATCGAACACAGCCGGAAGCCCGGGCCGATATGCCAGGAGTGCGATCATGTGAGTTGCCCAGGCCGTGGAACCGGCCGCGATCATGCTGGTGATTGCCCAGTTGCGCCGGGCGACGCCCTCAGACCGCGCCGCGTGCATCCCAAGCGCAAATGCAGCATAGACCCCGATCACGCAGATGAAACAGGATGCAATGAGTAGGCGCCAGTCGTGGAACTGATCGAGACACGTGATTATCGCGTTCATTTGCGCCGCCACTGATGGGGGAGCAGCCGGCAATACGCACGGAGTTCCCAATCGACCGCAGTCATCGCGGCAAGAGGTGAACAGAACGTTACAGCGCGCCGGCCCTGTGGCGACTTTCTTTCGATGTCGCTCGACAACGTCAGCGGTGCGGTCTTGGTTTGAGCGATCGCGCGGCGGCGGCCTCGATCTACGACGAGGAGCCAACGCGGGCTTTCAGGCGTCCAGACCACCGACGCTAAAGCGGTTCCTGCCCCTCAGAGCGAGCCGAAAGAGCCTTGCAGGTGCTCGGGGATTGCGGATCACGCTCTTTGCTTGGAGTTCCGTGCAGCGATCTAGGCTGTAATATCTGTGCCAGTCCGCAACTGAGAGGTGGGGCGGTTGCCGCCCTCCTCAGACGGCATCGCAATGTGCCAAGGTCGTGGTGTTCAACGCCACGCTGCGAGGGAAACGGCGAGATGAAGGATACGATGATCGGGGTGGACTTGGCAAAGAGAGTTTTCCAGATCCACGGAGCTTCGATGACCGGGGAGGTGAAGTTTCGGAAGAAGCTGACACGGGAGCAATTCCGGCGGCTTATGTCCGAGCAGCCCGCCTGCATTGTCGTTTTCGAAGCCTGCGGCAGCGCGAGCTACTGGGCGCGGGAGATGGAAGAACTTGGCCACGAAGCCAAGCTGATTGCACCGCAGTTCGTCCGGACCTTCGTCAAGCAGCAGAATAATGATGCGGCTGATGCCGCGGCAATCGTGATCGCTGCGCGCCAGCCAGAGATGCGGCTTGTCGCGCCGAAGACGGCAGAGCAGCAGGCCATGGCGGAGCGGGGTGATCGTGGTATCGTCTTCCATGGCGTATCGCTCCTTCGGGAGGTTCTGGCAGGCTTCGACACCCGCCACGATACGCCGCCTTCTCAAGCCGCATCACCCATTTTCCGCTATAGCTCATGTGGCGGTAACGTAAAGTTAGGGACTGAGGCGCATCCGGGTCATGGGCTGCCCGAGGAGCCTCAAGAGCTTCTCTCACGCCTCGGGGTGCTCGCCTTCGGTTCGCCGGGGGCGGGCACATCACGTTAACGGCACCTTCATTTCTCGCTGGCACTCAAAGTGTGGGGTTGAGCGCTGGACCCTCTGACGACCATCTCACGAATGAATCGTCCGTGGGCTCTGGTCGTCTGTCAGGAGGGGTATTCAGCTAGGAGTCTGCGGTGAGACCACGGTGGTATAAAGTTCTCGTCGGCGTGCTGTTGGCGCTCCTGCTGGGCGGCGGCGCCGGTGTCGCCGGCTGGATCGTCGAGGGAGTGCTCGGCGCTATTGTTTGCGCCTCGATCGGAGCCTTCTTGGGCCTCAGCGTCGCTCCGGACGTGGCCCGGTATTATTGTCGGCAGAAAGCCCGGTCCCGGTCCTGTCGATAGATGAGTGGATCGTGCCTCCCGAAAGTGTGGAGCCCGTTCCCGGAGTCTTGAGAAATGCAGATGTACATCCACCCCGCCATCGAGTTGAAGGAACGCGCCATGGCGAGAACTCAGGCGATCGACCAAGTCGCCGGAAGATACAACCACCTGATGACCTGCTAGGCTTCCTCGAGAACCTCTGACCATGTCGCCTTGTTGCGCGGGCAAACCCTGACGGATTAGAGCGTTACGCTGCCCGCGCGGCATAATCCAAAACGCGGCATTATGGGTCTTCTTAAACATCGATGTACAATACAGTGCGTCCCCATTCAGCACTCGGAGGACGGACACCGGTCGAGGCCCATCAGGAGCTCGGCCTGAACGCGGCGGCGTGATCAACAGGCAAGCTCAGCAGCGCCGCGAAACTGTCCGGGAATTGGGGACCACCTCAGCCCCGCCCGCTTCCGTCGGAACGGCCCCGCCAGCCGTGCATTGGCGTCCCAAGCGTGTGCGAAAGCAGAGGGGCCGGAATGCCAGCAGCGGCGAAGAAGACGATTTGTGTCATCGGGAACGACCCGTTCAACGACGACTACATCAAGCGGATACCCGAGGCCGAAGGGTGGAACGTCGTGACCGTCCTGCACCATGACGACGTGCAGCCCCCCGACGAAAGCATCGACTTCGACGCGCTCTACGACCGCGCCCATGCCGAGATTGCCGCGATGGACCCGCCGCCCGACGCGATCATCGGGCATCTCGACTTCCCGGTGACCTCGCTCGTGGCGCTGCTGAATCGCGATTTCGGGCTGAAGGGCGCCTCGCCCGAAGCGTTGGCGCGATGCGAGCATAAGTTCTGGATGCGCGAGGCGCAGCGCGAGGTCTTCCCCGACAACACGCCCGCAGTCACCGCAATCAACCCGTTCAAGCCGGACGAGGCGCACGCCGCCGTGCCGGAATACCCGTTCTGGCTGAAGCCGGTGAAGGGCCACTCGTCGAAGCTGGGGTTCCTCGTGCGCGACGAAAGCGACCTCGACTCCGCGCTGCACGAGTGCCGACGCTTCATTCATCAGCATGGCGAGCCCTTCAATCGCTTCCTTTCGCGGCTCGATCCCGATTGCGGTTGCCCCGGTGGCGTGAATGGCAACTACGCCGTCGCCGAAGAGCTGATCTCGGCCGGGCGCCTTTTCACCCTGGAAGGGCTGGTCGACGACGGCGAGACCAAGGTCGTCGGCGCGGTGGAGTCGCTCAAGGGCGGCGGCGCAGGCGTCAGCTTTTCGCGCTACCAGTATCCCGGTGACCTCTCGGAGGAGATCGTCGAGAAGGGCAGGGAGATCACGGCGACGCTGCTGGACCATTTCGGCTTCGACAACGGCCCCTTCAATGTCGAGTTCTTCTACGACGACGACACCGGTGCGCTGCGCCTGCTCGAGATCAACCCCCGCCTGTCCAAGTCGCATTCTCCGCTGTTCCACATCGTCGACGGCGCGACCCACCACCGCCAGGCGATCCTTCTGGCCCTGGGCGAAGAGGTGAAGCTGCCGGCGCGAGAGGGCAATTCCCCCGTGGCCGCGAAATTCATGATCCGCTCAAACGAGGAGGACGGGATCGTCCGCAGCGTGCCGG
>NZ_JBELKF010000166.1:0-4458 GCF_042089775.1 Palleronia sp. | reverse complement strand
CCGAACAGAATCACAACCTGCTGAACTCACTCAATTAGTTTCAGATCAGCCTCTTGGAGAATTCCACGGCCAGCGGTAGGCCGACATATCCCAGGCCGATCACGGCCACGCGTTTTTGTGTCATATCGATCTCTTTGAGCAGGGCAGGACGTCTCTCCCCCTCGCGGCGGAGGGCATGGGGTTCAGGCGTTGCGGTATTCCACGAACCACTTGACGAAGCGGTCGATCCCGACCCGGAAATCGGTCTCGGGGCGGTAGCCGGTCAGCCGGCTCAGAAGCGAGGCATCGGCCCAGGTGGCGGGCACGTCGCCCATCTGCATCGGCATGTAGTTGCGCTTGGCCTTCATGCCGAGACTGCCCTCGATGGCTTCGATGAAGTCGAGCAGCCGGACCTTGTCGGAATTGCCGATGTTAACAACCCGGTAGGGCGCCACCGGGGAGAGACTGTCGCCTTCGACGATCTCGTCCTTGCTGGCGGGACGCTCGGGCACAGCGGAGATCAGCAGCATGATGGCCCGCACCAGGTCGTCGACATAGGTGAAATCGCGATACATGTCGCCGTGGTTGTAGATGTCGATCGGGCGGTCGTCGAGCATGGCATCGACGAACTTGTAAAGCGCGAGGTCGGGCCGCCCCCAGGGACCATAGACCGTGAAGAAGCGGAACATGGTGGTGGGCAGGTTCCACAGATGCGCATAGGCATGCGCCATGCTCTCGTTGGCCTTCTTGGTGGCCGCATAGATCGTCAGTTGGGTGTCGGCCTTCTCCGTCTCCGAAAACGGCATCTCGTCATTGGCGCCGTAGACGCTCGACGTGGAAGCCATGAGCAGGTGTTTGACCTCGAGCCGGCGCGCGGCCTCCATGACGTGGAAGGTGCCGATCACGTTGGCATCGAGATAGGCCTTGGGGTTCTCGAGCGAGTAGCGCACCCCGGCCTGAGCGGCGAGATGCACGATGATGTCGGGCGCGAACTCGTCGGCCACGCTGTCGAAGAGCGCCTGATCCTCGAGCATCCCCTCGGTCATGGAGAAGCCTTCGTTCTGCAGCAGCATGGCATGCCGGCGACGCTTGAGGTTGACGTCGTAGTAGTCGGTCAACCCGTCATAGCCGTGCACCCGGAAGCCTTCCGCCAGAAGAAGCTTGGCAAGGTGGAACCCGATGAACCCTGCCGTGCCGGTGATAAGAACCTTCATCAAAGGCCTCCTTCGTTTGTCGTGGGGGATGTCTGGATGCGAAGAGACGGGCGTCGGTGTCTACTCGCAGGTCTCGTGTCACTGGCGCAAATGCCCTGACAGGCCAATCATTCGCTCTCTATTCCTGTTGGCCACGTCTTTGGCGCAAACCCGCACGAGTTTCTAGGGTCTTTGGCAAGCCCATCCCGAGAGGCCCAGCGGCTCGGCCGCGCCATCCGGCGGAAAGGAAGGCAAATCGCGCGGCCTCGAGTGCGTTTTGCCGACAACTCTGCAAAGAGGTCACGCCTCCCGGCGCAGGCCCTCTTCGACGCTGTTTGCCCTCTCCGGGCAAACCGGATGCCATCCGTAACACGCCATGTAGCCCTCGACATAGGCCCCGATCCCGAAGCGGCTTCTGATGAAGGCCTCGCCGTGGAAACGGGCCGCTTCCTTGTAATGCGCCTGGTTGAGGCAGGCCAAAAGCCGGTCGGCGCATTCTTCGGGTGCGGGATCGGCAGGGGTCAAAAGACCCGTTTCCCCGGGCAGGAACGTCTCGGCCAGACCGCCGACATCGGGCATGACCACGGGGCACCCGAGCGCTTGGGCTTCGAGCGCGATATTGGCGGTGCCCTCGTAGCGCGAGGTCAGGAAGACCGCATCGAACGCGGCGATCCAGCTAGCGACCTCGTCGCTCAAACCGGGCAGGTGAATTTTCGTTTCGAGCCCCCGTTCGGCCACCCATCTGTGCACGGCCGGACGCAGCATGCCATCCCCCAGCAGAACGAAATGGGTCTCGGGCCGCTGCGCAATGACATGGGCTGCCGCCTCGACCCACAAGAAGGGGCGTTTCTCGGCGTTGAACCGAAAGGCGGCTCCGACAACAGCGGCCTGGGGCGGAATGCCCAGCTCCTGGCGCAACTGGCCGGCCCTAGAATGGAGGTCGGGCGGGATCATGCCGTCCAGGTGAAGGCCGTTATAGACGGTCACGACGCTCTCCCGCTTCCGCTCGAGCCATGTCTCGAACTCGCGCGCCGCAGCCTGAGAGTTCGTGGTCAGAAGGGCGCCGGGGCGGCTCAGCAAGGCTTGGTAGGCGGCATGGGTGAACAGCGCAGAGGTAGCCGCCCGGCGTCCCGTGGGCGCGCTTGAGCGCGCCCCCAGCACCATGCGGGGGGTTCCTGCCAGCGCGGCGGCAAGGCCTGCGGAAATATTGACCGGGTCGCTCCAGGCATGAACGATCTCCGGGCGCCAGTGCCGGATCTGCGCCAAGATGTGGCCGATTTCCCGAATGCTGCGCTCGGGCAGCTGGTGCAGGAGAAGGAGCTGCTCCGGGGAAAGAGAGGTGTCGGGGGGGAGGAGGGGGCCCTCGGCGGGCATGACCTCGGCGATGGCGGCCCCGGCCTCCTCAAAGGCCATGCGATAGAAATCGAGACTGGCGTCTCCTTTCAGCGGCAACATGACGAACCGCTCCAGCAGCTCGCTTTGCTCGGGTAGGTGACGTACGAGATTGAGGGTCTGGCGCTGCACCCCGCCCGGCCCGAAAGAGGGGAGCACATGCAGGACCCGGCCGGGCACTGGTGTGTAGGCCGCAGACGACCCGGGCGCGGAGCACAACGTCCGGATGGCCTCGTCGGCCAGGCGCATGGTTTCGGGCGGAAGCCCTTGAGTGGCGAGGTCCCACCCCACCAGGCGCAGCGCTTCCTGTAGGCGGTTCCACTGCTGCTCGAATTCGGCCAGCTCGTCCTTGCTCAACGCGGTGCGTATTTCGCCTTCGCCCAGACCGCGCTCGAACAGCTGGCAAGCGCAACGGGCCAGACCATGCTTGGTGAAAAAGCGCGCCGCCCATCGTAGCGCCTCCCGATCGCGAGGAGAACTGGCCAGCGCCTGCTGCGTATGGGCCGTGGCGAGATCGAGGAGCTTTCCGGCCTCTGCGACCCTGGCCAGTTTCAGATGGTGCTGAGGGTGGTGGAGAATCTCCGCGGCATAGGTGGACACCGCCTCTTCGATGGCCTCGAACTGCCCCGACTGGCGCAGCAACATGATCTCCCCGATCCTAGCCGTGTGGCTGGCGGGGTCATGGCGCCGCAGCCGGTCCCAGGCGGCCCGGGTCTTTTCGATATCTCCCGTCTTACGGATCTCGCGCGCCGCGCGGGTCAGTCGGTCGCGCGTCTCACGCCATTGGCGGCGTTCGGCCTGCTGGCAGCGCTTCTCATGGCGGGCCCGCTGCTGTTGCTGGCGCCCGAGCAATTGATCGCGGCGGATCTTCTGGGAGGTCTTGCGCGCATCTTGGGCCGCCCGCCGCGCACGAATGCCCCTTCCGAAGAGCGGAAGCCCCCATGACAACCGCCGCGTCAAGGTCCCCTGGATGCGCGCGAGGACTTTCGCATGGGCCTCGTGATCTGCAGACAGCGCCCGCTCATTGGCATGGCGGGCCTGAGCTTCCTCTTCCCGCGCTTTGGCCTCCCGGACATGAAGCTCCGGCGGCGGCCGATAGAGCGGCTCAGCCAGTCGGACCTCTTCTTCTTCGGCTAGAGCCGCTTCTTCCTGCAATCTGGCCTGCTCCTCGTGCAGCCTTCGCGCCTCCTCCTCTAGCCGCAAGCGCAGGTGCGAAGCCCGCGAGCCCGTCGCCCAAACCAAGAATTTCTCCATACTCGCGGAGATTGTCATGAAAGCTTCCTCTGTGGCAGGCGGACCCGTTATGCTTGGGAGAAAAGGGCATGCCAAGGGCAATGTAAGCGATACTTGAGCCGCGACTCCTTGATGAGTTCAAGGTAAGGCGCTCACGCCCTCTTCTTCAGCATGCCGGCCCGGAACACCTCGGCGGGGGCTCTCCATCCGAAGCATTTGCAGGTGTGGCATTTAACCGGTCGTTTGAGAACGCATGTGGCGGGCGTTCAGTTCGGGATGAGACGGCAAAAGGAGGGGAGCGGTATGTTCCAGTCGCCTTGCTTCCAAGGGTGCAGAACAAAACCGAGGCTTTTGGTTCATCTGCAGTAGGTCATCGGGTTGGAGGGACCCCTCCTTCAGAACCGTTATTCAAACGATCAGATGAAACGCATCTGCGAACCATTATACCGATTGAAAATGAGGCCTTGCATCCTCATCGACCCATAATTTATATTTTATTACAGTGGCTTGATATATGCCATTCAATAACACCAAATGCTCGAAGCACGGATTTTGACCTTCCTGCGGTCCAAGGCCCTGCTGCGCGGCTGGAGGCGATGGCTTGGAGTGAGCCCGAGCTCGGCAACCCTCGGCGTCCGGAACTCGGGCTGGCGAAGGCCAT
>NZ_JBELKF010000165.1:0-4481 GCF_042089775.1 Palleronia sp. | reverse complement strand
TACGGTGGGACACACTCCAAACGGACTCGGCCCGCCCCCCCCCCCCAAAAAAAACCTTGGTCCTCACTGCCCAAGTCTCGCGAGGGATCATGTCGTGGATTCAGTGTGATAGCTCGTGGACATGAGCAGACCCGCCCATCCGCGCTGCGAGACCACCGTCTGGCCGGCCTACGAGGAGGTACATCGCCGTGCGGAACACGTGTCCGCCAGCGTCAACGAACCAACCCGTTCTATTGAAGGGCGCCGCCTGCCCGTGCCACAGAATCCGCCATGCTTGCCCGCCTCGAGCGGCACCGTTCGAGGCGATAGCTGCCGTGCGAGTCCACATTCCTGCCGAGCACGATATGGCGGCTGACAGACGAGCGCGCCGGCAGGGTGCGCTTCGGCATGCCCGCGACTTCACCGTGGAGCGGCGACTTTGCGGCAGGCTGCCTCGGCCTGAAAGGCGGTGCCGAAATGACCGCTTTGACGCCGCGAACCCTGCTGGAGCAGCAGCCCCACCTAACCGGGGCTGTTCTGCCATATCTGGGCGCGGCCGCGCGGGAGCTCGCCCATGACCTGCTCGAAGTTCTCGATGTGGCGGAATGGATCGACGCAAACAACGCCCACTCCTTCAATGCTGCATTTGCCGCGCTTCGCGCTGCTATCGCCGCCCAGATGATCCAGGAGGAAGATGAGGCGATCCCGCGCGAGCGCCTGCTAGGCTGCCCGATAGCGTTCGAGACACGCAGGTCGCTCAGACGGGCCGCGGAGGCACTCGACGCTGCACTGCCGCCGCCCGTGCCGCGCTACAGCGCGGTCCCGACACACGCGCAATCTCGCGGAGGCGATCCGGCTGAGCATTCAGTTGCTTCACCCGGACTGGACCTGTGGCGCCTCGAGGGCGCCCCTCGAGGGCCGTATAGCCCGGCTTCCGGGACTGAATCTCTCGGCAGCCGGCGCGCCCTTCGCCAAAAGGAACATATGAGACGGTTCATGCAGACAAGCATTCGAACCGTCGGCCATTTACCGGTCGCGGCCATTCCACTACGCTCACGAGCAAGAGTAGTAGCTCATCCAGTCGCTGGCGAAAGGACAACGGGGGCCACAGGCTCGCTTGTGCTATACCACCCATCCAGTTCCGGGCAAATAACCATGCGCGCGCGACCCGATCGTTTGGCTCGATACAGCGCGTCATCTGCCTTCTTGATCGCGCATTCAAGACTACCGCCGGACGACCATAAGGATGCCCCAACGGAGAGCGTGATCTTCACTTCTACTCCGCTTTCTGGAACCTGCATCAATATCCCCTTAGCAATGCGCTCGCCCACGTTCCGCACCTTCTCGGGTACGGTGGCAATTAGCATGATAGCGAACTCTTCGCCGCCTACCCGACCAATAACGTCCTCATGGCGAAGCTGTGATTGGAGGCTCCTGGCGACTTCGCGAAGACATAGGTCTCCCACGGGGTGGCCGTGACGGTCGTTGATCTGCTTGAAGTGGTCTATATCGACCATCATGATGACGTCGTCACAGCCGGTCGCTGCTGCCTCCGCGCGCTCATGAAACCCCGCCCGGTTTGATACGCCAGTCAATATATCGGTCACGGCCATGGCGGCTAGCTGCATGCGCAAGTGCCGGGCCCGGACGGCCAGACCAAGAGCGAGGACGACGAACGGAGCCGCTCCAATCAGGGTAACGATGATTTCCCTGCCAAGCTCTTCCAGGCCCCGGTCGAGAAGCGCTAGCCGCACGAGCAGGTCCCCTGCAGCAATCAGCAAAAGCCAGAGAACGATGCGAGCCGCCCAACCCAAGGGGCTGCGGGGCGCAAGGTGGTCAATCAACGTAATCACGTGCCTCTCCTATCCACCGACGTTCGCAAGCATATTTTCGATGATCCCGGAGTCCTGCGAAGAGCGCACCGATACGCGGTTGCATGAGGGGTAGCGCATTAACGGCGCCTCGCCTCTCAGGCGGCGCGAATGCAGCGTCCTGCGAACGTCCCTATGCGGCAGCAGCTATCGATGCTGCTCCCCCTTGGGCTGTGGCGTCGTGTGGCGCGGCACCTCCTTCGTCCTGGTGGGCCACGATGGCACTCAGTTCTTCCGCCTGTTGAGCCAAGTCACTTGCTGCTTCCGCAGCCTGCGCTGCCAGCGCATCGTTTTGCTCGACCACGCGCTGCAGATCTCCGATCGCGATCCGGATCTGCTTCGATCCGATCGTCTGCTCCTTCATCGCAGCGCTGATGTTGCGGTTTGCCTCCGCCGCACGATCGATCTCCGGGAGAAGGTCGGCGAGCATTGAGCCGGCTTCGGTCGAGACGTCCATCGTTTTGCTGGAAAGAACAGATATTTCGGTCGCAGCGCTCTGGGCACGTTCGGCCAGCTTGCGAACCTCTGATGCGACAACGGCAAAGCCTCGCCCATGCGTGCCCGCCCGAGCGGCCTCAATGGCGGCGTTGAGCGCCAAGAGGTCGGTTTGGCGGGCGATTTCTCGCACAACCCCGATCTTTTGTGCGATGTCTTGCATTGCTTTGATAGCATGGCCCACGGTTATTTCAGCCCGGCGTGCACTTTCCAAAGCTCTGGTCGAGCTGCGCTCTGTTGAAGCGACTGTTTCGGTAGTGCAGACGATTGAAGCTGCGATCTCTTCGATAGAAGATTGCGCGGCCGCTACCGATTGGGATTGACGGCGGGAGCCTTCCGCCATTTCTTCGGACAGGTTGCTGAGACAAGAACTGTTCTCGCGAACGGTATTGACTCCTGCGGTTGTAGCCGAGAGCACCTTTGAGATTCGGTTGGTTGCCTCGACCTGCTTCACACGCGCGGCTTCGGCCGTTTCAAGGGACCGCTCCTGAGCTTCTTTCACATTCGAGTTCTGACGATGATGACTGAAGACCATCGCGCAGAGGCCCGTCGTCTCGAGGATCAAGATGACCGCATGGATTAAGGTGCGGGAGAGGTCGCTTCCACCAGGATAAACCAGTTCAGGCAGGGCATAGTTCAGCCCGAGATGATGGATAGCGACGACGGCGGCTGCCATCAGCAAAGCGCGTATGTCGAAGAGGAGCGACAGCACCGCCATCATGGCGAAGAAATACATATGCACGTCGACCTGCCAAGGATGGCCCGCCATGAGCCCGACCAAAATCGCAGGCTGAGCAATGAGAGCGCACGAGAGCGTCACCCGACCCCGGGAGGGCGACAGGAACAAATCGAGGCTCGCCAAGGCTGCCATGGCGAAGGACGCAGACAGGGACAGGACCCACGGGACATCCCTGAACGTCCCCAACGCAAGCACCAGCGGAACATGCAACCAGCAGAACACCAGAAGCCCACGAGCAGCATTTCCGCGCTTGTCTGTAAGATCAGTCATATCAGTTCCTCAGCTGGGGGCGCAGAGCGCATTGGAAAGGCGTCCATTCAGCACAAGCCAGGCACCTGACTCCCGAAGGGAACCGACCGGATCAGAGGCTTCCACGAACACCAAACCTACTGAATCTATCCGCCCCGATCGGATCAGGCTTCCCGATGCCGCTTCCGCAACCCGGGCTGCGCTACTCCAAGGCGCCGACAGTATGACGACCGGGGATGAGGGATCGGGAGCATTCTGCTGTATCAGGACGCATATGGGAGTGGCTGTCGCGATCAGAATCGCGGCAACCAGTGGAGTAAACCCAGTCCAGTCGGCAAACTTGTTCATCCCGGACAGAAACCACGTCTGAATTAAGGATTGTTCTATTGTTCAAATTGGCTTAATTAAACTTTGCGGCGTGCCGCCTCCCTGAAGTGGCAGCGGTCCGCCCTCCGGTGCACAGAAGAAGAGCTCAGGCGACTGTGGGCAATTGGCCCATCAGGACCTGCGCCGCCGACAATCTCCGTAGAACGCCCTCCTGCCCGATAGGCGGATCACCGATCATCGACCGCCTCGACGACGTGCTGCTCAATTGAGTGGATGCCAGCCGGGCACGCCTGCACGCGGAGCACGACATCCCCCCGAAAAGCGCCGCGAGCGCGATGAAGAACGACGCCGACGGCAGCGAGAAGAGCTCGATTTGGCCTTGTTGGACAAAGCGGCTTCTAATTAGACTTCTCTTTTCCCGGCGAAGGCCCGAAACGACGCGTTGCGCGCCAAAAACCACTACGGTCGCGGGTTCTGGAAGCACTAGACCGGATACCACGCCAAGAGCCGCGTGTAGGCGAAGATGCGATGTCTCAAGCCATTCGGGGAGCGCTTCGCCGCAAAAGACCCCGACCACCAAACCGCAGAAACCCACATCCGCGTCGCACTCATGCACCGCTTCTCAGCCCTCGGCACCGCCGAGATCGTTCGCGTGTCCTGACATCAGCGGGAAAATGGAACGTCACGCCTCAGGCGCAGTTTCTGCAACAACGCCTGTTACGTGTAGCCGCGCAGAGCAGAGCCTTGCCATCGTATACTAACTGAGCTGAGCCCCAACTTCCCTCCGGCCTTACGGAGGGTCCGCCGGTTGATGTCTGGCG
>NZ_JBELKF010000164.1:0-4522 GCF_042089775.1 Palleronia sp. | reverse complement strand
CTCGGACACGGCTACGGCTCCCCCACCCGGCATCAGGCGACGCCAACGATACAGCTGGTTCAGAGCAACGCCATTCCGGCGCGCGACGACCGAGATGCTGGAGCCGTCCTCCAGGGTCTCCTCGACGATCCGCATCTTCCCGGTAGCAGCCAGCGGCGCCGACGGCCGCCATCGGTGATCATCTCGTCGCCAGACATAGGCACGTGCTCAGGCATATGCCCAAGCCTCCATGACTACACTCGAGTGTCGGGCGAAACGGGGGCCGGTTCAATCATGCCGCCGCTTTCGGGCCGAACCCCTGATGGACCTCGACTGGTGTCCGTCCTCCGGGTGCCGTGGGGCGCTCCATTTTATGGACGTGATCCATCTGTCGCTGCCGACGCGGGCCGCCGATCCGGTCTCGAAGGCAATCCGGTAGACCCCCCCCCCGTATTTCTGCGAGTGCCATGGCCGCTCAATCATGAGCGTTTTCCGTCCAGCGCTCGCGTCCGTCCATCGACACCTTCCCGTCGCATTCAGCGGGATCTGCGTGAATCTTGGCCCGGAATTGGCTATCCTGATCGGGACCGATAGATTCCGGCCGACGATGGCGCTGCATGGCATCTTCCAGCGCCTCAATGCAGAACTCGACACCATTCTATGTGACAGCCGCCAAGACGGAACCCGGCGTGTCGTCCGGTCCACGATCACGACGAGATAGAGAAAGCCTCGCCGCATCGGGACGCAGGTGATCGGCACCCGGTGCCTGGCAGGGTCATGTGCAGCCTGATCAGAGATCAGGATGTAGTTAGGCCTGTCGATCACCAGCTCCCTCAGCAGACAGGCCATGCTGGGCGGAGAACAGCTCGGCCATGCCGTCAAGCGCTGGACGCTTTTTTCACAGCCCTGCGGCTTTGGTCAGGTTGACGCGAAACCTGTCCCTGCGTCGCTGGTAGCGACGAGTCATCTCGGCAGATGCGTGGCCGAGATGCTTCTGGACATAGCGCTCATCCACTTCGGCACTGCTCGCCAACCCGGCGCGCAGGGAGTGTCCGGAATAAAGCCGCAAACGCTCGGCCTGCGGCAGGTCCGGGCGGAGCCCCGCGCCGAGCACGGTCTGCTTGATCAGCCGCGCGACATGCTTGTCGTTCAACCGTCTGCCCAAAGCGCGTTTTCCGTCGCGGGATACAGCTAGAAATATCGGCCCAAAGCCGATCCTGGCATAATGCAGCCATTGCTCGAGGGCACGGACCGGGCACGTCTGCTCGCGGCTGCCGCGGGCAATCTCCACCTCGCGCCAGCCGGTCTTGCCGCGCAATGTGAGCAGGACCCCCTCTTCCTGGATCTCCACCCAGCCACCGCTATCGGGTGTGTCGTCCTTGCCGTGGTCAAAGCTGACGATCTCCGACCGGCGCAATCCGCCTGCGAAACCAAGCAACAGGATGGCGCGATCGCGCAAACCCCTCAGGTCATGGGGCAGGGTGGCCACCATGGCGCGGATATCCTCAGGCAGGATCGCCTCCTTCTGCAGGGGCGGTCGGCCGTGCCTACGGCGGATGCCGGCGAGGATGGTGACGATATGCGGGTCCTTGCGGTCCAGGTTAAAACCCCGCTGCGTGTATCCCCAAGAGAGGCCTGACAGGCGTCTTTCGATGGAAGAGACCGACAAGGACCGGGCAGCTGTCGACGACGCCTTGTCCCGCGGGGCAGCAAGATCGGCGATGTAGAGCCCGATCAGCTCCGGTGAGGGGGGCAGGGGATCCGTGCCGCGCATCCGGCACCAACGCGTGAACTGCGCCCAGTCCCTGGCATAGGCCCTCAGTGTGTTGTCGGAGAGGGCGTGGCGGGCATAGCCGCGGGCGGTTTCCACCAACCGGTCGAGCGCACCGGATCCCGCGACATGGACCGGCAGGGTAAGGGAGGGGGACACCGCCCCGTGTGCCTTGTTCCGCGGGGCGGGATGCAGGGGATCTGCGGGCGGTGTGGAAGGCGTTTTTGTCATGCCGTCAAGCATGCGCTGATACGTCCGATAATGCAATCTTACTGGACAACATAACGTACGGCAGATAGCGGCGGTTATCGGGGTCATATGTTGTCTAAAGTGCCGTCGGCGAATAGCGTTCTGCCATGACCACCATCGCCCCCGACCCCCTGCAGGATGTTGAGAGCCTCGCCCCGATGCCGGGATGGGTCGCGTCCGGGCGGATACAAGAACCTGAAGACGCAGCCTTTTGGGCCGGTGCCGCCTTGACGCATCTGCATGCGGTGCAGGGTAGCGCCGCGGTTCCGCACCCGCTGTGGCGGGCGCGCCTGGCGCTGGAGGCATCCATCGCTTCCGTACGGTTCGCCGGGCGGTCCGAGCAGGTCGGGGCGTTGCGCGATGCGGTGCATCTGGTACGGCCCGGCGATCATCCCGGGCCGGCCGGGGCGATCTACCGGCGCTGGAATGATGCGGCAGAGCGACCGCTCTCGGGCGCAACGCTCGGCCGGGTGTTGCCGGACCTGTGTCCAAGCCGTATCGCGTCCTGGCTCGACACCAAGGCGGGCACGCCCGTTGCGCAGGCGGCTGCTGTGCTTGAGCACGTTCTGGCTGAGTCGCCGCGCGCGGAGACGCCGGCGCTGATCCTTGCGGATGCCGCCTTGGCCCGCAGGCTTGGCTGGACGCATCTGGTGCCTCTTCTTGCAGCCGGGCTGACCCCGCGCGACCTGCAGGCGACGGGAGCGGATCTGCGGCTGGCCTGCAACCGCGCGGTCCTGTCCTCGGCGCAGGCGGCAGCCCGCACTGCCGTCGACCTTGCCCGGCGGGCGGGGCGCCTGACGGCCGTCGCGCCGAAGCTGCGCGCCCGCAACGCGGGGCAGGCTGTCGCTTTGTTCCTGTCCCGCGACGCCCTGTCCCCCACCGGCCTAACGCGGCTGATGTCGGACCGCGCGGCGCGCCGCTTCTGCGATCGACTGGTAGAACTCGGCGCGGTGAGGGAGCTGACGGGGCGCGACAGCTTCCGCCTCTATGGGGTCTGAGATGACAAAGGCGCGCCCTGAAGTCCTTTTCGATCGTGCGCTCGAGGACCTGCCGGCCGGGCTACGCTGGCGGGAATGGATGCGCCGGATCGAGGCGGTGCTGTTCGCGTCTGGCGTGCCGGTGCCGCGCGAGGACCTTGCGCGCGTGGTCGGGCAGGAGGCCTCAGTCGACCTCCTGATCAGGGATTTGGCCGCGGATCTGGCCGATCGGCCCTACCAGGTGGTGCGTGTGGGTGCGGGCTGGCTGCTGCGCACGCGGCCAGCCTATGCCGCGGCAATCAGGACGGCGGCGGATGTTGCGGATCAAGCGCTGGAGTTGAGCCCGTCCGACACGGCGGTGCTGGCGGCGATCGCCTATCACCAGCCGATCTCCCGCGGCGGACTGAAGGAGATATTCGGGGAGGAGATCAGCCGCGAGCGGATCGGCCGGCTTTCCGCGCGTGGCCTGATCGCTACCGGCCCGCGCGAACCGCGCCGCGGCGCGCCTTATACCTTCGTCACGACCGAGACGTTCCTTGCCGCCTTCGGGTTCGAGAGCCTACGCGATCTGCCTGACCGCGAGCAGTTGGCCGATGCCGGACTGGCAAATTCTTAGTGCTCCGGGTCGTGTTGGAGTGGCCGGTCGCTTACATGATGCCGTGTCGTTGTCTGCAAGAGACCTATCAGATCGGACTGCGCAAGCGTGAGGCAGATGCGCAAGCGTCGCTGTCCAAGGTTCGGCAAGGCGCGTGGGCTAAATCCGACAGACCGGCGTCCTGTGGCCCCGGGCGGGACTTAAAGCCACCCACAGAAACTTCGCAACGTGCGCCAAGCCGCCGGTCTTTCCGCAGCATCGCCCCTATTTTCGTCCGGAACCGCATTGACCGGGAGCACTACGGCCAAGCGCTTTTCCGGGCACTGAGCGCGGAAGACAGCGTCAGTCGTCGCCACGAGCGGACACAAAATTAGCAGAATTGCGGCCATCCAGTGTGGGATCAGATAGGCCTTGTCGCGTAACTCTGACTTCGGGTGGTTCACAACCGAATGCAGGCGGTTAGGTGAGGCGCATGAGCAAGCCTCCACCCGCCCGCTACCGCAAGGCGAACTGGTCCAGCTATAACGATGCGTTGCGAAAGCGCGGGTCGATGCTGATCTGGGTTGACCAAAAGATGGCCTGGCTGGCGCCGCATGAAGGCCGCCTGGGACGCCCGCCGGTCTTTTCGGATGCGGCCATCCAGTTCTGCCTCTCGATCAACGTTCTGTGCAAGCTGCCCTTGCGACAGACCGCGGGCATGGTGGCCAGTTTGCTGCGGCTGGCGGGGCTGGACTGGTCCGCGCCCGACTTCAGCACCCTGTGCCGCAGACAGAGTGAGATGGAACCGTGGCCCCAGTGGGGCCGCGTAAGGCCATCGAACATTGGCGGTGCAGATCCCGTATCGCCGTGCTGAGCGTCCGCTCAACCTGCTCGTGGACAGCACCGGCATCGAATTCCTCGGTGATGGCGAATGGAAGACCCGCAAGCACGGTCCTCAGGGCCGGCGCCAGT
>NZ_JBELKF010000163.1:0-4553 GCF_042089775.1 Palleronia sp. | reverse complement strand
CCTGGATACTGGCCTGAAGACGGTGCTGGCCGTTCAGGAGGCGCGTGTTGCTCGTATCGGCGTCAGGCGCGAAGGGGTTGGCGGTAAAGCAGATCGGCTGCGCGTTCATCATCCAGTGGCCCTCCTTGATGTCGCGCGCGATCATCTTGACGTGGTTCGGCTGGATCTTCCGGTTGTGCGTGTTGAAGCGCAGCAGCCGCTTGGCCAATTCCGGCGTCACGATGACGGAGCGGTAGACGGGCTCGCCCTTCGTCTTCGCCTTGGCCTGTGCGAGTTCCTCCGCCATCTGGCTGTGATAGTCGTCGCCGGCGTTCAGGTCCTGGACCTTGCCTTCGCGCAGCCCCGGGTAGCCGTCCATCATCGGCATGCCGAGGTTCGGCTTCGGAACGAGCTTCGTCGGCATAGTGAACTCGACCTCGAGCTCGGAGACGTCGATATTGTCGATCTCGTCCGACAGGCCTTCCTTTCTCAGCCGCCGCTTCTCGGCCGTGATCGCGCGCTTTTCAGCCTTCGCGCGCAGCGTCTTGCCCCGGCTGATGTCGGCGACTTCGATCTTCTCGAGGTCCGGTGCCCAGAGATAGCTGTCACGCAGCTTGTCGCCATTGAAAGCGTCGTTGAACGCCATGATGGCGCCGCCGATTTCCTCATCCTCGGTCAGGCCAGCCGCGTTCGAGCCGGCCTTCAGGGCGCGACGGGCGCGCTGCCGGTGAGACGTGATTTCCATGCGAAGCTTGCGCGCCGAGCGAAACGTCGCGTGCTCCGGATCCGTTTCGGGATGGAAGTCGCGAAGGAACTTGACGAGGTCATCCTTGCGACCCGCGCGCATGGCCATGAAAAACAGGATGTTGAGAACGCCGTTGCGCAGTAAGTTGTTCTTGTAGTTCTCCGCCTCCGAGATCGCATCGCGCAGCTCAGGGTTGGCCTTCAGGACCTGGTCGAGCCGCGACCAGCCGATCTGCGCGGAGCTGATGCCGTAGATGCCGTTCTCCATACGGATCATGCGGCCCAACAGGCGCACGAGCGTCCCGGTGTTGGGAATGCCGCGCCCCTCGAGCACCCCGGAGAAGCTCCGCTTGCGGTGCTGGTCGACGGTATGGAGAACATCGCTGGGCACGTTGCGCGCCGTTGCGGTGCGGATCGTCTGGCCGGACTCCACGACGGCCGCCAGGCGGTGGTAACCGTCGATCACCCGACCGTTCTCGTCGAAGATGATCGGCAGGCCGTTCAGGATCCAAGCGTCTCTGCGGATCGCGTTCGCGTAGGTCTCGACAGCTCGCTTTTCCTCATGCCGCTGAACCCCCATCGCGCTGATGAGTTCGCGCGCCGTTTCCGGCGTGATGTCCTCGTTCGCATAAACGATGTCATGAGCCGAGGGCGCATCCTGAATCGCGATCTCGTCCGCGCCGGTCCGCGTATCAGCTTCGTCACGCTCCACTTGGTCGACTGCGTCGTTGTCCATGGCGGTCATCACTAGCTGCTCCTGATAATCTGTCATTCTCAAACCCTGTCCCGCGTCAGTAGCGCGCCACTCTGCCCGAGATCGGTTTTTCACCTTCACTCAGGGCGCTCTGCGATTTCCCTCGTTTATGGAACATCGCAAGCGCAGACCAAACCTGCTAAAAAGGTCTGTTCCCTGTCTCTGTGGCTCGCAAACTAGCCCTTCAGTCAAAAAGTTGCACCAAGATATGATTTATCGATAACCATATTAAGCTCCCATTGTCACCACCTCAGATTAGTTATTCGCTACAAAATCTGGGGATGATGCGAGACCCCGCGCCCATATAGGGGCATGTTCTCCACAAGAACCGCGCCGTCATACTCTTCTTGGGGTAATTTTTTCGCATGATCCGAGTTAAGCTTGGCGAGATCCACTCACGAGGGCCTGCCAAGATGACCGTCCATATGAACCTCAAACGCAAGCCCGAGCGATTCAAGGGTGACCTGCCGACCTGGGGGGCCTCGGTGACAGGTGCGAGCTACTACTTCACGAAGGAGCTCGAAAGGCTGCTCGACATGCATGGCTTTGCGCCTTTCGCGATCGAGCCCGGCCGCAGCAGTTGGACCTTGAAGCCGTCGATCTGTCAGCCGCCGCTCTACTTGGCCGCGATCCTGAAGGCGAAGCACGATGCGGTTCTAAGCTCGGATATCCGGAAAATGCTCACGGCCGCCACGGCGGGGCGTAAGCCCGACGACGACGGCCTCCAGAAGTTCCTCGGCCGTCCGGCCAGCGATCCCGCGGGGCGTCACCCGCTGCGCATCGAGGCGGGCAGCAAGGTGTTCGTGGCGAACTGCGACGAAGACGACATCGAGCGCCGCAATTTCCTCGTCGGCGCCGGATGGCATCCGATCGCGACGCCGGCGGCGGCGATCGTCGAGAAATTCGGAACCATGCCCTTCCGCACGTCCGACGCCTACATGGCTTTGAACCTGGCCGGCTTCATGTCGCCCGCGGCGAAATCCGCACTGAAGGCATCGATGGCCACGGCGATGACGAATTTCACGATGAGCGGCACGCACCGTGCGCCGGCCGATTTCGACCTGCCGGCACCCGAGGGCATCGACTACCTGCCGTTCCAGAAGACCGGGATCGCGATGTTCGCAGAGCCGGGAAAGTCCGGCCTCATCGCCGATGACATGGGCTTGGGCAAGACGATCCAGGGGATCGGCATCATCAACGACCACCTGCGCCAGCGGCCCGACGCCCGCAACATCCTCGTGCTCTGCCAGGCGAACATGAAGATCAAATGGTGTCGCGAGATCGACAAGTGGAAGCTCGATCCCGATCTGAAGGCCGACTACGCCATGGGCAGCGAGGTCCCCGAGACGGACGTCGTGACGATCAACTACGACATCGCTGCGCGAAACATCGAGAAGCTGCGCCAGCGTCGCTGGGACCTTGTCCTCACCGACGAGGCGCACAACCTCGCCAACGAGGAGGCGCAACGCACCCAGGCCGTGCTCGGGCGCCTGCTTGGCGACACCGAAGCCCAAAGCCTGCTGATGGCGACAGGCGGAAAGATCATCCACCTGACCGGGACGCCACGCCCGAACAAGGTCGAGAACCTCTGGCCGCTGCTGTCGAGCACCGCGCCCCATATCTGGGGCCGTGGGCCCGAGGCGCGGCGCGAGTTCCTCAACCGCTACGCGCCGCCGACGCTGATCCAGAAGGAGTTTTCGAAGAACGGCCGCAGCTGGAAGCGGATCATCCCGCTGCCCGGCAAGCCGATGCGCGAGAAGGAGCTGCAACTGCGGCTTCGCGGCTCGGGCTGCTTCGTGCGCCGGATGAAGCGCGATGCCAAGGATCTCGGTCTGCCTCCAAAATTCCGCACGCCGCTCGAGATGCCGATCAAGCTCTCGAAGGAGCAGCAAAAGCAGCTGACGGAGATCGAGGTCGACTTCGCCGCGCTGGTCGAGGAAGCCGGGACGGGCCGGGGCATCAAGGCCGGCGAGAGCAAGATGGCGAGCGCCGTGATCGATGCTGTGAAGGGCGCCGCCCTGCACAGCCCGGAGTTCCATGAGAACGCGCGACTTCGAAAGAACCTCGGATTGCTCAAGGCGCCGCTGGCCGCGCAGTTCATGACCGAAGAGCTGAAGGATGACGAGGACCTCGACCCGGAGCTGCGCCGCAAGACGGTCATCTTCGCGCACCACAAGGAGGTCATCCAGCTCATCCACAAGCAGATGTCCGAGGGCGTGAAGGGCGACATCCTGATTTATGACGGGTCGATCACCAGCGAGAAGAAGCGCCAGGCGATCATCGACCGCTTTCAGACCGACGACCGTGTACGGGCCATCATCATCTCGCTTTCGGGCGCCTCGGGCATCACGCTGACACGCGCGAACCGCATGCGGGTCGTGGAGATGGACTGGCTACCCTCGAACATGGTGCAGATCGAGGACCGGATCTGGCGGATCGGTCAGGAGCAGAACGTCGATATCGGCTACCTGTTCATCCCCAACTCCCTCGACGCCCAGATCGGGCAGGGGATCATCGCGCGCATGGAATCCGAGGAAGCTTCGCTCAACAAGCTGAGCTTCGAGGATCTCGAGGCAAAGAAGGCCAAGGCCGAGGCGCGGGGTGCGCGTCGCAGCGCCGCCGCAGCGCAAGAAGCTGACGAAGATGCATTTTCCCCGTCGCCATCGTCGAGGGATGCCGATAAGAACGAACCAGCACCATCCGAAGAGCAGCAACAGCTGACGATGGGGTGGTGATGGGCAGTCTCGTTACAGGCGGAGTGGACGGATGAGTGATGACGCGTGGATGATCGGGCGGCTGCGCGCCGGCCCCTTCGCCGTGGCTGACAAGATGGACCTGCTGAGCCTGATGGCCCGGCATGGGATCCATGTGTCCGACCCGGCCCTGCTCATGGAGGGCGACGACGAGCCCGTGATCGAAGTCGCCACCTCGAGCCGGGGCTGCACGCTGATCGCGCGTGGCTTCAGCGTCCGCGCCTACTTTCTTGCGGAGGACGGGATGGAGGTCGAGCGCGAGAAACTCGAGGACTTCTTGCTGGATGCCGCGGCGCCGAACACGACCGTCTCGATCAACGGAC
>NZ_JBELKF010000162.1:0-4619 GCF_042089775.1 Palleronia sp. | reverse complement strand
CATTCCGTCCATCGTGACCACGGGCCTCGCGCTGCGCGCGGAGCGCTTCGCGGTAGCTGAGGATCTCGTCGAAGTTGGCTGCTAGCGCGCCGCTCTTCAGGCTTGCGAGGAACTCGCGCGCTGCGGCGCGGGCTTCCTCTGACGGAGTGGAGTTGTTCTCCGCTCGGTGCTGGACGCTCCGAAGGTTCGAGCGGATCTCGGCCGCATCCTCGCCGCGGATCCCCGCGAGCTCGATGGTCGAATGGCTGATCTCACCGCTCTCGTCCTGCACGGAGTAGATGTGGCTCGAGGCCTGCTTTGCCGAGTGCAGGTAGGCGTAGCCCACGCAGTGCCCGAGACGGCGGCTTTCCTCGCGCATCATCTCGTGGTTCCGGAAGGGCCGGACCACCAGTCCGTTGCTCGCCCGGAACTCGTCGCTGAGCACCGGGAAGCTGTCGTCGGTCCAAGCTTCGGCCGCGGAGACATCGGGCTCAGGTCCGTTGATCGCAGTCATGAGGGCCGGGATGCGGCTCGAATAGCGCCGTGCCGTCTCGAAGAGGTCCCGCGCGACGTTCTTCGCGGAGCCGGCGACGATCGTGAAGCTTGCCATGAAGCCGCGATCCACCCATTCATGAGCGATCTCGGGCAGCTCGCGGCCAGTGCTCTCGATCGATTTGAAGATCTGCGGCAGCACGGCCTGTCTCGCGATGCTATCGACCACCTCGATCGCGTCCATCGTGGTCAAGGCGATCGTGGCGCGGTCGAACTGACCGGGTTCGAAATCGGCCGCACGGGCGAGCGTCTCGTGAAAGCGCACCCAGTCCCCCTTGGCTGCCATCAGCACGTCGGAGACAGGGATGCCGAACGCGTTGTGCAACGGAATGGCGCAGCCTGCCAGCACATCGTTGTAGCGCAGCCAGGCTTCATCGGTCTGCGGCGTCCGATCGGGCGGCATCGTCGCCAGATGACGCAGGCTGTCGGAAAGCTCGACCCGGGCCGAGGTGGCGAAACGGCGCTGGCGATCGACCCCGAGCGCGTCCTCGCCATGCATGTCCTGGCGTGTCTCGAAGGCCGGACCGGCGGGCATCGGCGCCGTCAGTTTCGACATGCGCTTCAGGGCCGCCTTGCCCAGGCCGGTGCGCTCGCTCAGCAGGGGCTGGATCGGCTCCCCGGCATCCACGGCCTTCGCCAGCGCGGGGCTGTCGGCGATGATCCCGGCGAAGACGGGATAGCTCGCGGCCGCCTGGGCGCGGTAGCGCGCGACGGTGCCATCCTTGCGCTCGGCCGGATCGATCCCGTGGCCGCCGTAATAGGTGACGGCGGCGGAACTGGGGCGGGTGGCACCCGCCAGCGCGGTTTCGGCCGCCTCGAGGTTCAGATCGGGCGGCGCGACCTCCGGGTAGCGCGCGGCGATCCCGCGCTGCATCCGGTGCGCATTGAGGCCGGGCAGCGCCCCACCGACATTGATGAAGCGGGGTCGCAGGGGCACCCTGCCCTGACCGCCCGGCATTTCGCGCAGGTAGGTGCGCAACCGGTTGATCATGGGGCGGCTCACCTCGATCCGCGGCTCCGCGCGCGGGGCCATGGCCGGGCGGACCTCGGCGCCGCGATTGAGGAAAGCGTCGAAGGCGCTGAGCGCGCTTTCGCGGCTGGCGGGCTCGGCCGTGGCGTCCTGCTCGGCGATGATCGGGTTGCCGGTGACCTGCGCCAGGGCGAGCACGCAGAAGGCCTCCACGCTTTCCTCCGTGATGTCCTGGTTGGCCATCTTCACCGGGCGCACGTTGGAGATGGCGCCGCCGGGACGATCGCCGATCATTCCCTTTAGCTCGTGGGTCCGGGTATCGAGCGACATGATCCCCCAGCACGGGTTCTCCCGGTCTTCTACGAAGTGGATGTCGACCCGGTTGCCGGCCTGCGTCTTTTCGAATTTGAGCTTCATTTCATCACCACTGAATATCGTCCATGTCGAGATCGTCCACGGGCGCTTCATCGACTTCGTCGTTGCGCGCGAGGATCTCCTCGACGGGGCGGCGTGCGTCGGGCTGGTCGACGCCGGCCGCGAGCAGGGCCTGGGCGGCGACATCGACGCCTTCCTGGGCCGGCGCGGGCACCTCCTGGATCACCTCCGCGTCCTCGATCTCGTGACCGGCGCCGTTCATGCCCATCATCCGTTCCATGTCGTTGGTCACATCGTTGACCGCGCCGCGCAGCTTGCCCGACACCATCAGCCCGGCATCATCGAGCATCGAGATGATCTGGACAGCCTTCCGACGTCCCTCCTCGGTGCGGATGTCAAAGCGGACGAAACCAGCATGGTTCGGGTTATCGCCGCGCAGGCCCCGGGTCCGGATGTCCTTCTTTTCGGGCAGCGCCTTGTCGTAGAGCGCTTCGAAGAGACCCGGGCGCTCCGCGAACCAGTCCCGGTTCGTCTTGCGCAGCGGGACCAGATCGAAATTCGCGAAGGCCATACCCATCGTGATCCGAATGTCGGCGTCGATGGCCGCGCCAGGCGTGGTCTTCGGGCTCATCATTCCCCAGAGGGTCATGCTGGTTTTGCGATTGGTCATGCGATCGATGACCAGCTCATTGGGCAGCCGGTCCTCGAGGTAGCGGTAGGTGAGCTCGGCGGCGATGCGCGAGGAATGCACCTCGACCGGCAGATGCTCCATGTTGATCTTGGCCTTCTGCACGACGATGCCGCGGTGGATCCGGCCCTCGGTGTCGCGATAGAGGGACACCGAGCCGAGATCGTGCTGCGCGGAGGTCGCGATCGCCTCGAGGATGTTGCCGTGCAGGATCTGCACGGGCAGGCGGCGCGTCACCAGAGAGGCACGGTCATACTCCTCGAGGAAGCTCGCGCTCGTTCCATCCGAGATCCCCATGCCGAAGCGCAGGGTTTCCATTCGGTAGCTCATGATCCGCGACAGCGACATGCGCTCGGGCTTCGAGAAGCCGGGCGCCACGGTGTCGACCTTGTAGGCCGAGGGCAGGTCGTAATGCGCCGGGTTGGCGGGCGGCACGAGGCCGACGATCACGCGCCGGATCTGGCCACGGTCGTCCTCATCCATGGGCAGGCCGATCGTGGCGCCGGGCACCATGTTCTCCAGCACCCAGGCGAGGTCCGACATCTTCTCGAACTTGTTGCGGAAACGCATGCCGGCGGTGTTCGGGTCTTCCATGGCTTCCTCGAGGGTGACCCCCTCCGGCAGTAGCGGCCGCAGCAGGTTCGGCAGGTTCTGGGTCAGGCGCTCGGCATAGGGCTTGAAGCCGTCCGATCCATAGAGGCGGCGGCATTCGTCGACCTTCTCGACCAGCTTGTCCCCGTTCCAGGCTTCCTCATCGAAATGATGGATGCCGGTGGAAATGTAGAGCGGCGAGGTGAAGGCGGACCGCGAAAGATCCCCCTCCTCGGCCTCCTGGCCCGAGAAGATGCCGGTCGCGACGATTTCGACGCGCCCGTCGAGCATCTTTGGCTTGAGCGGGTTGGCGTTGCGGCTGTCGAGCTCTTCGATCAGCGCCTCGAACTCGAGGAAGAGCCGCTGCATGAATTCGTTCTGCTCATGCGACAGCAGCGAGCCACTGCGGACCATGGCCTTGTTCGCGAGGCTCTCGATGCCGCTCGTCACGCCACCTGCCCCTTCGTCGATGGTCTCGTTGCCGACGGCCGCGATCCCCTCGGCATTTGCCGTGGTGTCCTCGGCGAACTCGGAGAAGCCGAGACGGCGGGCGATGGCCGGAACCGAGACGAGCACGTTGCGCGCGGCCTGGTCGCCGACCTTGTTGAGCAGGTCCGGAACCTTCTCGACCAGCATCGGGTGCGCACGGTTGCCATCCACGCTGGCACCGACCGAGCGCAGCTTGTTGTTCTTCTGCTGGTCGATCCGCATCTCCGGCGTGAGGCCGGTCGAGACGGCTCGCACACGCGGCTTGTGGAGCTGGCCGTAGCGGTTTCCGCGGCCGAGTGCCTGAATATACTTGATGATGTCGAGCGGGGTCTCGAACTCGAGCTGAGTCCGGGGGCGCTGATCCTTGAAGTCCGGGCTGGCATGGAACGAGCCGCCGGTCGCGCCGGCCTGGTTGAACAGGATCACATCGATCTCACCCGCGTTGTAGGCGTCGATCGTCTCCCGCCGCTTGCGGCCCTGGCGGCGCTGGATATGGCCGTCGCGGTAGCACAGGCCACGGCCCGAGATCTCGCCTACGGCAAGCCCGTTCGCCTCGAGGCGCTCGATCAACGCGTCGAGCGGGGAAACCGCCAGCGAATCCGGCAAGGCTTCGATCATCTGCTCCACCCGCTGGGCCGTTTCGCGGACATGCGGGTAGAGGTCCCGCGCATCGGTCACCTCGTCGTTGTCCTTCACGCGGTAGAGCGAGTCATGGACGCGGCGGATCTGGTCCTTGAGGGTCAGGCCGGTAGCCTCGGCCATGGCCTCATCGGAAATCCTGCCTTCGGGGCCTTTCGCAAATTCGCGAAGCAGCGCCTCGTTCGTCGAGTGGAAGGTGATCATCGGCTTGCGGCCTTCGGCGATCTCCTCGAGCACCGCATCGACCATCTGATCGACCTTCATCGCGCAGAGCAGCAGCCGCTGCAGAGCCGAGAGCGGCGAGCCCACGGCGAGCGAATACTGGTTGAGGGTGTT
>NZ_JBELKF010000161.1:0-4634 GCF_042089775.1 Palleronia sp. | reverse complement strand
GTCATCCTCGCCGCTCCGCGCGTCATGTAGATCGGGCTTGAAGCTACAGCTGCTGTAGCGATTACTCCGATCTCATGACGATTTGGGATACCTGCCGTTCAGCGCCTCGGGCGGTGCGTTGCTGTTCCATCTTCTCAGCAAGCTCTATGAGCGCACCTTCTCCTCGCTTTCCAGCAAGATAGGGGATTTGTCGCAACCCAGTTTAGAATGTGCCCACGAAGTGTTGTTTGTTTGTTTGTTGCAACCGGTTTGAAATGTCCGGGGCTCCGCAAAGTAGAACTGTCCCGGTGACGCACGACGGAAGCGCAGCCGGGCAGGGCGGAGACCTCAAGTATCGGAGCCCTGCTCGGCTGCGCGCGCTTGCCGCTCCGCACGCTTTCTCTGGTAGTAGGGCTCCATCAGCGATGGCCGCCCGGGGGGCTTGCGACCGGTCTTTTCGTATTTGGTCCGCTGGTTGCCGGCGCGACGCGTCTTCGGCGGCGCCTTGTCCTGCTCGGCCTTGATGTGCTCCAGAACGGCGCTCAGGTGCTTGTTCTCGGTGATCGCGGCGTGCGTGACGCGCTGGTCCTTGTCGAAGACACGGAACGGCAGCGGCACACCTTTCCAGCGGAACTCGAGACGGCCGTCGGCGAACTCGTAGCTGTCGACATACTTGCCGGGCAGGTCGCGCGTCACGTCGTTCTCCTCGAGGATGATCCGCCGGCGGTCGTAGGAAAAGGCCAGCTGGTTGCCGACATAGCGCTCGTCCCGATAGCACAGGATCTCGCGCAGCCGGTCCGGCTCGACATTGAGCGCGCGATGCAGGTTGTCCGCGCGGCGCGGGGTCTTGGCGAACTTGATGTTGTAGCGCTCGATGAAGCCCGGGAGGAAGGCGTTCCCGGCTTCCATGTCCGAGATGCCCGCGAGGCGCAGCTCCTTCACCAGCCGGTCCTGCAACGTGCGGTTCGCGCGTTCGACGCGGCCCTTGGCCTGAGAACTGTTGGCGCAGAGGATCTCGATGTTCAGCTCGTTCAGCGCCCGGCCAAACTGCGTCATGCCGTGGCCGGACTTCGCGCCTTGGCTGGCGACACGGAACACAGTGTGCTTGTCGCTGTAGAACGCCACCGGGCGGCCATGCGTGCCGAGATACCGCTCGAGGGCACCGAAATAGCTGAACGTGCTCTCGGAGGTGACGAACTCCAGGTGCAGGAGCGTGCTGGTCGCGTCGTCGATGAACACCAGGAGGGTGCAAGCCGGGACGCGATCCTCGAACCAGCGGTGGTCGGAGCCATCGATCTGGACCAGTTCACCGTAGCACTCCCGGCGCAGCCGCGGCTGGTGGAACGTCCGGCGCTGCTTGCGCGAAAGCCAGATCCCGGCGTCCTGCATCCATTTGCGCAGCGTCTCCCGCGACACTTTCAGCCCGTGATGGGTCTCCAGCATCTCGGCCGCCAGCGTCGGCCCGAAATCCGAAAACTGCTCCCGAACCAGCGAAACGGCGAACTCCCGTAGGCCAGGATCAATCCGGCGGTTCGATGGCCGACCGCGCGCCTTGTGCCGGATTGACGCGGCACCTTCGGTCTCGAACCGCTTCAGAAGCCTGTGCACCTGTCGACGACTCAATCCAAGGACACTCGCCGCGGCCACTGCCGTCATTCGGCCCCGGGACACCTGACTGAGAACTTCAACCCTGTTCAGCTCGCGATCGCTCATGACCACCAATCCCACGGTCACACTCCATTCCCGCCCAAACAGGGAAGTGTGACACTTCTACTTTGCAGATGTGGGACATTTTAACTTTGCGCCTACATTGTTGCAACCGGTAATACATGTTATGGTGACTAACGACGATCCGGACTCACCCAACCGCTTGCGCCCAGCTTCGACGAGCTGGCTGAAAGTCAGTCCTCAGCCAGCAGTTTCTGAAGATCCCCACGCCGTCGCATGCGCTGAATAAGCCCCAGAGCCTGGATCCGGTGGGAGCCGTCATCAGCGACGCCCATAATCAGACCGGGGACAGGGTGACCCGAATAAACGACATGGTGTGGATGGGTGTCCGCGATCGACGACCTCAAAAGCCGGGCGGCGATCCGTCAGCACCTCGACCTGTTCGAGGGCCTCGCAAAGGGTACGGCCGTCAGCCATCTATTCAAGATATTCTATCAAGTCCGATACGTGCGATCTCTCCACTGAGCCAAAATAACTCCTCCGGTTATCCTCGACATACCACATGTGCTGTCCCTCGAGCTTTTGAACTACCTCGCGCAAACACTCCGTCATTGTCCTGAAACGCCTCGGCGGAAGAGGAAGTTGCGGCCAATCATTTGTTCGCACCGAGCATTCCGGACGTGGGTTGGTTTTCCAGCGCTCAAGACTCCAGAACCTCTGAGTTTCCACATCTTCCGTCAAGTATCTTACATATTTTTCCAGAACGGCATCACGAATTACCTTCTCCAACGGATAGCCGCCCGGCTCACCTCCATTAGACTTATTTATGAGACTATACTTCGTGCCACTGCGAATACTCCTTATTAATTTTCTCTCATCCCTGACAGCCTCTGATTGCGAAAGCCCTCTACTGATAATCGCAATACCATAACATCCCCAGAACCCCGAAAACTCAGCCCCCCACCTCACCCTTCTGGCCATCTGATCCATTCTCCGGTCGGGACTTTGACGCGAAAGCCCGATATACACACTCGAGTTTCGCGGAGTGTATACCGCGTAGGTGTAGAAAATACGCAGATCCTGCGCCAGTTGAGCAATGGCTATAGCATTTATTTCAGGAATAGGAAAAAGGGGGTCCTGAAGAATTGCATATTCTGCCGGCAAAAGACCATCACCTGAAGGATGCCTCCTTTTCACCCGCTTCATAGCAGCATCAGCGAGACAACATCTCTTCTACTGCTATTTTCTTTCATGTTCAGGCGACCTCATTAGCATATGATATTCCGATATTCCACTAAGTGCTGCGTCACGCTGGCCCGCGCATGTGAACGCGCCAGAGCGACGGCGTTGAGCGCTCCAGCTCGCGAGGGCCGGGAATCTCAATCGCCCAGAGAAAGGCCTTGCGCTATTGCGGACGCTTGGGCAGTCAGCGAGACCTCCTGGCAGCGTCCCTCGGCTTCGAGACCACTGGCAAGCCTTACTGCATCTGCCACTCCCGCGCCTCAATCAAGAAAGGCGCGCATTTTGCTCACGCCGCTACGGCTGGCCACGCGCGCGATCCGACGAAAGTCCAATCGCCGTCATGGCTGCGCAACGCCTGTTCGGCGGCCGTGGTCAGACCGCTCAGCCCTTCAAATGCCACCGGCAAGCAGATCTGGCGGGTCCGTGAGACTCCTCACTTTGCGATGAGAAAGTCTTCCAGCGATTTTCCGGCCTGAAGGCCTTCCTGGATCCAATCCGGCCGCCTACCACGCCCTGTCCAGGTCAGTTCCGGGTTATCTGGGTGTCGATACTTTGGCGGGTTGACCCTCTTGCCTTTGCTTTTGGCTGCCGATCCAAGGAGTTCAGACAGGGTGTAGCCGGACTCCTTCGCAGCCGCTTCGGCAGCGGCTAGAGCGTCCTGTTTCTTTCGCCTTTCATAGCTCTCGATCGCGCGGTCCACATCTTTGCGGATCCGCTTCAGCTCATCGAGGTCCATCTGCTCCAGATCGATCTTTTGCATTGTTCAATCGCCTAATTTTGGCCCCCTATAAGCAACCAAAAACGAGCGCACAAGGCTCATCAGTGCATACCGCCCATATATTATGCACACGACATGTTCTCGATCGTTCGAACACTTCTGCACACACAGCCAGGCGTAGTTATCTACTGAATCGAAGCTTCTTTCGTGCATTGTCTCATTAATATGCTCATTCTCTTTCACGCCTTCTACTGATGTAGTTCAGCTCGTCCACGGCAATCTGAAGATTTTGTTTTGTTTTCGTCATCTCTGCATTCAGGTCCGATATCTCTTGTTCAAGCACCATGATTTGCGCCTTATCGTTTTGAGATGCGGCCTCCAGTTCTGTTATGTAATCGGCAATCCGTCGAAGAGTCGTCGCAAAGCTGGTTGATTGATCTTTCACCTGACTTCCTGCATCAGCTCCGGAGGCTGTGTCTTCTTTGCCTGACCTGCGTCGATCCCACGCGGCTTGCATCGCGGTCTTCTTTTCCGGATGTCGCGCAAGGTACTCTTCATATCGCTTCTGTATGTCAGAATTCGTCGCTGGCTTGGCAATATCTAGACAGGCTTCCAGCGCATCTAGTCCAGCTTCCGGATCGAGTTGAAACAGGCGCTCCGCCTGGTCCATTGTAGATATTTTCGCAATACGCGCTCTCTCTTTTGGTATTTTCCGCGCGCTCATGCCTTCTTCGAGAAAGTCATATGCACGGCGGATTCGGTGCAGGTGACCAGAGGATATTTCGTGGCCGTGTGCGGCAAGCGCGTCGAGCATCACGTCATGCCACGGGTACCCCTCAGACGAAACTTCCGAAATGCGGTTCAGCCTCCGCATAAGGTGTCCGACATACTGCCAGTCGCGGGCATTATCGCGCGTCAGCGTGGACAGGATTTCTTCAGGTGTGCTCACGGAGTTCTCCCCTCCCACAGCCAGTAGCAGCAACAGTGGCGACCGTCGACATGTAACTCTTCATGCTAGTTGACATGT
>NZ_JBELKF010000160.1:0-4666 GCF_042089775.1 Palleronia sp. | reverse complement strand
CATCGGGCTCTCCTGTCTGGACAGCCCAACATCGCCTCATGCTCCGAAAATCCCTCACAAGTGGTGGGCTGGAGGAACCTGGGTTCTCGACGGCCTAGCGCGTCTCTGGCCCTAACTGAAAGGAATGCAGTGCAGGCCGTCGTTAGTCGTGAATGCGCCACTCCCGAATAAGCTTTTTCCAGCTCCCTAGCTCCGGGGCCCGGGAGAAAATGAGGTCAGCGACTTTGCTGAAGTAGTAATGATCTCGAAGCTGCGGCTTTTGCCCTTTGCGCGGCCCATTCTCGATGACGAAGTCGGTGTCCTGATAGGCCGGTTGGCGCAGCGGATTCTTCCCCGGACCGCCTGAGCAGTCATCGAGTTCTGAGAGGATGGCATCGCGCTCTGCCTCTAAGCCGAGATAGTGGATCTTCCGGATCTTGATCTCGGCGTCGCGGGCTTGAAGAGCCGCTTCCAGCTCTCTCACCTTGCGCATCAGCTCCTCTTCGCGGGCCGCCCATCTTTCGATCGCTTCGTCCTTCTCCTCCAGTGCCCGGTTCTTCTCCCGCAGGGACTGGTTCTTGTAGCCGTCGAAGAACCCTTCGATCATCGCCTCGTGCCTCCCTCGAACGCCGCTTTTGGCATCATGGCCATCTGTCGCCCCACCGCAAGCCGCGCGCGGGCCGACGCCGGCACCAGCGGTGGAGACCACCAAGCCCGAACCACGCCGATCCGCCAACAGCGCGCGCGATATAGTTTGCGAAAAATGTTAGCCGTAGCTAGAACTGAGGCAAGCGGGGACAAGCCCGCACAGGCACAAGGGACACTCATGCGTATCATCGCTTTGCTCGCCCTGCCCGCGCTCATGGCCCTTTCGGCCTGTGGCGGTGGCGCAGACGCTTACTACGCTGACGGCACGCCGGTCGATTTCGGCCCCTGGAAGGCGGACCCGATTCCGGCCCTCACCCAGACCGCAGATGGCCCGATGGGCTACGGGGACTTCCAGCTCGTGCTGAACTCCGTGCGCACCGAACACGGCCTCCGCGAGCTTGAGGAAAATGCGAAACTCAACAAGGCCTCGACCGACTATGCCAGGCTGATGGGCCAAACGGCACCGCTCAGCCACACCGGCCCCGACGGCTCCACGCCCGGCGACCGCGCCCGCGCGGCGGGCTACGACTACAGCTTCATCGCCGAGAACCTCGCGCGCGGCTTTCCGTCGGACGAGAGCGTGATCGAGGCCTGGCTGAACTCGAAGACCGGCCACCGCGAGAACACGCTGCACGAACGGGCCGAGGATTTCGGCCTGGGCCGGGTCGGCGACAACTGGGTGCTGATGCTCGGAGCCGAGAAGTGATCTTGCCGAATACTCCTGAGGCGCGCCGCGGCGTGGCGCGCGTCCTTTCATGAGCGCCCTGCTCCGCTGGTTCGCGGCCCAGCCCGAACGCCCCACCCCGACCATCGACATCGATCACGACCTGATCACGGTCCGCCCCCATGGCGGCCGCGACATCAGGCCGATGGACCTCCCTTACGCCGCACAGCTGCTGCTGCGCTTCGATGTCGAAGCGGCAGAGCTCAGGCGCGACATTGCCCTTCTCCAACAGCGAGACCACCGATGACTGACCAGAAGAACGCGTCTCCTCTGCGCACCCTGATTTGCCGCCTGTTGGGCGGCACCTGCTGCGGTGCATCCGGCGAGGAGCTTGCCGCTCTGCGCGCGGAGAACGACGCCTTGCGCGCCGAACTTCAGGATACCTCTTTGCATGGACCGGCCCCGGCACCTGCGGTTCCCACGGCCATGGATTGCGAAACTGAGATCGATACTCTTTTCTGCGAGTTCGTTCGGGAATGCTCCGTGCCCCCGCACAGGGGGCGCTTCGACGATCCGAACCCCATCGAGGTCCTATCTCGCTCTCTCGGTCTCCTGGCTGATGCGCATGGACGTCTTGGCGTCCTGCAGTATGACAGGGAGTTGGAGTGGGAGGACCCTGAAGCGGGCAAGCGCTACCTCGGACTGATCTCGGGGAAGGCCAAAGAGATCAGCGAGGCTGCCGACCACATGGCACTCGTCCTCGATCCCGAGAAATACCGCGCAATGATCAGGGGTATCTTCGCAGAACAAGATGCCCCGACATCGGCGCCCGAGCCGGACCACGGCGACAGCTGGGAATACATGCAGACCATCGCGCAGGGCGTCTCGGCTGAGCGCGAAGCCTTCGAGGCTCTCGCTGGCGAGCAGGATCCAAGCCCGTCCGACGATGACGAATGGGCGTCGCTGGCTGAGGATGAAGATCCGATCACCGACGCGGAGATCGCCGATACCCTCGGCGCGCTGTTCGACGCCGCCGCCGAGATCCGCGCCGAGCGGCTTGCCAGCGAAGCCGAGGCTTCCGCTGCCGCCGAGCAGGCCCCCGAGGCTTCCGTCGAAACGGTGGCCGAGGCCGTCGAAGCTGCGCCCGAAGCCGTCGAGCAGGGCGAGCCCCAACCCGATGTGAGCGATGGCTGGTCCGAGCGCACCGTCTACGGCGTCACCGTCTCCGGAGCGATCCAGGACAAGGCTTGGGCAGACTGGCTGGCGATTGGCGATCTGCGCAAGAGCGAACTCGCCCGCCTGCTGCGCGACGACAGCTATGAGAACCGCATCGCGACCGAAACGGCCAACCGCATGCTTCAGCACAGCCGGGCGAAGGCCAAGGTGCGCCTTCGCGCCAATGCAAGCACCTACCACCTCGTAGGCGCGAACGACTACCAGCTCCGCCACAAGGCGGGCTGAGGGCAAGGGCTCGCGCTGTTCCGGCCCAGCCACCTCCCCGGCCCGCCGTGGAATGAGGAGAGACATATGTCCGAACCGGCCCTCGAGACCGACGACGACACCCCCCGCAATCGCGCCGAGGCCGCTCTCATGGCGGCCTCGGCACAGGACGTTGGTCTCGGCATCGCATTCGAGCGCAGAGGGCACGTTTTCCCCCGTGAGGCCTCAGACGCCCGCATCGCACTCTTTGGCCATCTACGTCGGCTGTGCCGCGAGGCGCGCGAGACGCAGGAGCTGCTGATCGGTCTCGAGGCGTTGGCGAACTGGGCCACGATGATCATCGAGGACGAGCGCGACGCCATTGCCGAAGCCATGTCTGACATGGAGGTGAAAGCTGGTCGTTCCCTACAGTCCGAGTTCCGGGAGGAACATCAGCGCGCCATGGATGAAATCGAATTGCGTAACCAGTTCCTGGCAACCGCGGAACAGCTACTGTCATCCATCAGGTCTTGAGGCAATCAAGCTCCGTCGAAACGAAAAGCGCCGCCCCGAGGGGCGGCGTTTCCAGTTCAGGCGCCTGAGCGTTTACATGCTCGGCTCGGTGTCGGCGTCCTTCTCGGCCGTCTTCTCGGCCGGCGCGGCGGCGGGGATCACCTCGCCCGGGCCAGTAGCGCGGAAGCCGTCCACCCAGGAGGTCACGCCCTCCTTCTCGCGCTTGATCGAGTATTCGCGGGCGGGCATCGAGACGCGGTCGCCCTCGTTCAGGTCGGCGAGCGACTCGGCATCGGCGCCGAAGGCTTGCACGATGCTGCCGATCTTGTAGTCCTTGCCGTTCGCGGTGACCTCGTTCAGCACGAACATGTTGACGAAGGGCTGCTTGCCTTCGGCATTGCGGCGGATGTGGCTCACCACGCCGTTCAACATGGTCGGGCCCTCGGATTTCACCGAGATGTGCTGGGTGCCCTTCTGGGCCGAGCCCAGCAGCACGCCGCGCAGGATGATCTCCTCGCCGGAGGCGGCGGCCTTCTCGATCACCGCGGCCTGCTTCTCGTTGTAACCCTTCACGACGCGCTCATCGCCGCCCTCGGACTTGATGGTCGCGGAAACCACGCCCTTCTCGGTCTTGGTCAGGGTCTTCGGGTCGATCTTACCCTGCGCAGAGGTCCAGATGTCCTTGCGCTTGGCGTCCTTCTTCTCGTCGGTCTTGTCAGCCATGGGGGCTCTCCTCGGATGCGCACATGGCGCTGTTGAACTCTCGAGGAAGGTAGCGAAGGCTTGCGAAAAACAGAAACCCATTCTGCGGGCGGGTTGTGCGCCGCGCTCCCATGTTGACCTGGGATGCGCGGCGCTGACCCGCTGGTCTGCCCTACGAGGTCAACCTAGCCCGTCGCGTCAGTCCTTTTGAAGCGCGGCACCGCCCTGCGCATGCAGGAACATGTGGATAACCGAGGCCCCTTTCCCCTTCTTGCAAGCCATGGCGGCATCCGTCGAGCGATCTTCGGAGGAGATATGGGATCGAAGGCCAGAAGCAGGTCGATGTAGCGCGGCGCCTACAAGCGCGACAGCAAGCCCATGGGCGGCGGCGCGAGCCGCACCTGCCCGCCGAGGCCCACCGATCGCGAACGGCCGCATTTCGGGCTGGGCACACGAACAAAGACGCGTTCTTCTCGAAGCTCACTCCAACCCCGCTGGCCTTCCATCGGAGCCGTTTCCCGGCCGTGAAGCTGTCTCGGCTCCTGAACGCGCGCCAGCTGCGCACCGCCTGTTAGTTCGTGAGAAACTTGATTGACAACTACTGCCGCTTCCGCCCTTTCGGTTTTCGCAAAGCCGGGCAATCATCCTCGGGACATACCGAAGGACCGCCCTCATGCCCGACCTCCGCCAGACCATCGCCGCCCGGCTCGCGCCGGAAATGGACGCCCTTCTGGCGGCCCC
>NZ_JBELKF010000159.1:0-4759 GCF_042089775.1 Palleronia sp. | reverse complement strand
TCTCGTCATCCGCGGCCGCATTGGTCTGTGTCGGTGCCGCGGTCACGGCTGTCAGTTGCGGTCGCCCGCGTTCGAGTGCCTGTCCGGTCATGTATCTGCCTCTTGCCGCCTCGGCTCCGCTGTCGAGCGGATCATCTCGTCATGGCCGCGACCGAGGCATTGCCGCAGCGCTCGGCCTTGAAGGCGTCCTTTTAGCGATCGATACACCCAGAACAAGTGCTTTTCCCGAGGCTGAGCGAAAGCAGGCCAAGTCAAGCCAGGACAGTGGAGCCCTACGTCCATTGGCTACAAGGCTTGTCTCGCCCGCAAGGTGACGCTATCGGCGGCGCAACAAACGCTTTCGGTCCGAATGGGTTCCAAACTTTTTCACCAAGCGCGTTGCACATTCCCGTCATGATAGATAAGCGTTCACCCATGAACATGGACCGCCTCGCCGTCCGTACGCCCCCGAGCTCGCCCGCGAGTCCCGGTGCGGCAGCCATGGCGGCGCAATGATCCCCGAGGACATCCGTTTTCGCCTGCTGCGACTTCTCGAGGCCGAGCCGAACCTGTCGCAGCGCCAGATCGCCGCCGAGCTCGGGCTGAGCCTGGGGCGGGCGAACTACCTGCTGCGGGCGCTGATCGAGAAGGGCCAGGTGAAGGCGAGCAATTTCCGGGTCTCGCGCAACAAGCTGGCCTATGCCTATCTTCTGACCCCCAGCGGGCTCGAGGAGAAGGCACGGCTGGCCTCGGGTTTTTTGCAGCGCAAGCTGGCCGAGCACGCGGCGTTGCAAGCCGAGATCCAGACCTTGCAACGGGAGATGCAGCGGGCGGACAACGCTACGCAAGAGCGCCGCGGCCGATGATTGGTGTTATCAAACATTCGCCTGTTCGAGCCGGTATTAACACACATCAGTTTTTTGACCTCCGCTCACCCGCTTCTTGAGTACGCGGTTCTTAATTTGCGAAAGATGACATGAAAATTGCAACGATTGGGACCGGCTATGTCGGCCTCGTCTCCGGGGTCTGCTTTTCGGATTTCGGCCACGAGGTGATCTGCGTCGACAAGGATGCAGACAAGATTGCGCGGCTCGAGCGCGGCGAGGTGCCAATCTTCGAGCCCGGCCTCGAGGATCTTATGAGCCGCAACATCGAGGCGGGGCGGCTATCCTTCACCCGGGATCTCGAGGGAGCGCTTGCAGGCGCGCAGGCGGTGTTCATCGCGGTCGGCACCCCGACCCGGCGCGGCGATGGGCATGCCGATCTGAGCTATGTCATGGCCGCCGCCGAGGAGATCGCCCGCGCCGCGCCTCAGGGCGTCGTGGTGGTGACGAAGTCCACCGTGCCCGTGGGCACCAACCGCCGCGTCGCCGAGGTGATCCGGCGCGCCAACCCCGAGCTCGACTTCGACGTCGCCTCGAACCCGGAGTTCCTGCGCGAGGGGGCGGCGATCGACGACTTCATGCGTCCCGACCGGGTCGTGGTGGGTGTCGAGAACGAGCGCGCCGCCGGCATCATGGCTGACATCTACAAGCCGCTCTTCCTACGCGATTTCCCGATCGTCACTACAGATCTGGAAAGCGCCGAAATGATCAAATACGCAGCCAACGCCTTCCTCGCGACCAAGATCACCTTCATCAACGAAGTCGCAGCGCTGTGCGAAAAGGTCGGCGCCGACGTCAAGGAGGTCGCCAAGGGCATCGGCCTCGACGGCCGGATCGGCAACAAGTTCCTGCATGCGGGTCCGGGCTATGGTGGCTCCTGTTTCCCGAAGGACACCAAGGCGCTGGCCCGGATCGGCCAGGAGCATGCAAGCCCGATGCAGATCGTCGAGACGGTGATCAAGGTCAACGAGGAGACCAAGCGCCGAATGATCGACAAGCTGCTCGACTTGTGCGGCGGCTCGTTCAACGGCAAGACCGTCGCGGTGCTGGGCGTGACCTTCAAGCCCAACACCGACGACATGCGCGACGCGCCCTCTCTGACGCTGGTGCCGGCGCTGGTCGGCGGCGGCGCGAAGGTCCGGGTGTGCGACCCGCAGGGCCGGCACGAGGGCGAGGCGCTGCTGCCCGGCGTCGCATGGTGCGACGATGCCTATGCTGCAGCGGACAGCGCGGACCTGCTGGTAATCCTGACCGAGTGGAACGAGTTCCGCGGCCTCGATCTAGGCCGGGTCGCAGGCGCGATGGCGCAGCCGCGCATGGCCGATCTGCGCAACGTCTACTCCGACGCCGACGCCCGCGAGGCCGGGTTAGAAGCCTATATTGGCGTAGGGCGGCAGGTTCCCAAAGAAGCAATCACGGTACCTATTCTTGGCGCGGACAGAGAGCGCCACAAATCGATCAGCGAAGGACAGCAGTGATGGGAGCGTTCGTCATCTCTCTCGATTTCGAACTTCTCTGGGGTGTCCGGGATCACGCTGATCGGGAAAGCTACGGCGCCAACGTATTGGGAGCACGCGAGGCGGTGCCGCGCATGCTCGACCTGTTTGCCGAAAGCGGCATCCGCGCCACATGGGCCACGGTCGGTTTCCTCATGTGCGAGGATCGCGACGAACTTCTGGCTAGTTTGCCCGCGCCTGAAGAGCGGCCAGTATATAGCAATCCGAAGATGTCGAGCTACAGCTACCTCGACGACGTTGGAGCAGACGAGGCAAGCGATCCTTACTATTTCGGTGCCTCCCTCGTGCGACGTATTGCCGAAACTCCGGGGCAGGAGATCGGGACCCATACGCTGTCGCATTACTATTGCCTTGAGGAGGGCCAGACAGAGGCGACATTCGAGGCGGATCTGCGGGCGAGCCTGGAGATCGCGAGACACCGTGGCATCGAGATGCGGTCGATCGTTTTCCCTCGCAATCAGTATGGACCAGAACACCTCACGATCTGTGAGCGCCATGGGCTCATGGCTTACCGAGGCAATCCGGAGAGTTGGGCGTATCGGTCTGCAAGGGCTGCTGAGCAGACACCGTTGCGGCGTGCGCTGCGTCTCGCGGATTCTTACACAGCGATACTAGGGCATCAGACATTCAAGAAAGACCACAGCCAGATTGCCAATGTTCCCGCCAGCCGGTTTCTACGTCCCTGTGCAGGAAGATTGGCGCAGTTTCATCCGCTTCATCTCGCAACGATCAAGCGGGGCATGACCGCTGCCGCGCGTAGAGGAAGCAGCTATCATCTGTGGTGGCATCCACACAATTTTGGCCACAAGATCGAAGAGAACCTTGCTAGTCTACGACATCTTGCCGATCACTATCATTATCTCTCCGAAATGTACGGCATGACCTCCAAAGCCATGGGAGAAGCGGCTTGAGCGAAACCGAAATTTCCATTGAGGGCGTCGGCCCCGATGTGATCGATGCTTATGTCTCTTCGGGAATGGAGCGCGGCAAGGCGGGAAGGGCCGCGATTGACTGGGCTTTTGCAAAGAATGGCTCGGCTTTCGCCGTCGCGCGTCAGGAGGGAAAGGTCGTCGGCGTTTCGGGCTACGTTCGTTCACAGATGCGCTTTGGGTCCCACCACGGCTCCGCGTACCAAGCCATCGATTCCTTCGTATCCGACAGGATGCGGGGACAGGGCATCTTCACCAAGCTCGCACGTGCCTACGATGCTCATGCACAGGAGAATGGTGCAGACCTCGTATGGGGCTTTCCCAATGACAATGCAGCTCCGGCTTGGTTCAAAAAAATGGGCTGGCACCGCCATGGTCAGGTGCCGTTTCTGATCAAACCACTTCGCGCAGGATTACTCCTACGCAAACTGGGCCTGCCCGTCGATATCCCGCTGAGTCTGGCACGAGACCAGAACATCAGTCCTGTCGAGACATTCGGCGAGTGGGCCGACGTCCTCTGGGAAAGAACAGCCCCGAACATCGGCTGTGGCACAGTGAGAGATAGCGCCTTCTTAAACTATCGGATTTTCGCCAGCCCACACAACGCAGACTACCGCGTTGTTGCCGATACCGATACAGCCCAGGGCGCGCTGGTGGTGACACGCGAGGCGCAAAAGCACGGTGGACGCATTGCATATCTGATGGAAGCGCTTGGGAAGGAGTCGCTGCGTGAACTCCTTGCCTCCGAAATTGGGCGCTTGCGGCAACGAGAGGCTGAGGCTGTGCTAGCCTGGTCCTACCCATGGTCGCCGAACTATCGCTTGCTGCGTCGGCTTGGCTTCCTGCCTCTACCGGAACGAGTGCGTCCGATCCGCATATGGTTCGGCACTCGGCCTCACTCGTTTCGAGCTGGCATCGCGGATCAACAGCGGCAATGGTATTTGAGCTATCTCGACAGCGATACGGTCTGAGCGCTGTCGCTAAGTTAGGAATCTTTCGACATGACCGGCATCCATCTAACGATGGTCCTACTGGCCGAAGGGTTCCGGGACCGCGTCTACGGCGGGATGAGCGACTAATACGATGTAACACTCAATGGAAGCGTTCCCTGCTGCTGCAGGATCTGAATTCTCCGGCGACGAAGTGTTGTTGGAGGAGGCCGGAAGATGGCGCTCAGCGTGGATGCCGTCTTTACCCCGCAGTATGGGGGCGTTGTTGCAGAAATCAGGCTTGAGCCGCAGTTTCCCCTTTCCCCAATGAGGTCATGTCACGCGAACGATCTCGGCAGTGCCAAGGGCTGAGAAGCGGTTCATGAGGGCGATGCGGATGTGGACTTCGGCGGTCTGGCGGTCGGGATCTCTTGCCGCGATACGCTCGCCGAACGCGTTCAGGCACCGCATCTTGGCTTCGACGCGGCTGCGGAGATGGTAGCCGGTCCATCGTTTCCAGA
>NZ_JBELKF010000158.1:0-4776 GCF_042089775.1 Palleronia sp. | reverse complement strand
GCCCTGCCAGCAGTCATGATTGCCCGCAATGAAGAAGAGCCAGTTGACCATCTGCAGGTACTCGGTCGCGAGCGCCCGGGCCTCGGCCGCACTGGTGCTCTGATCAGCCCAGAGCCGGGCCAGCCGGCCAGCCCAGTTGTTCGTGATGTCGCCGATGTTGCCCGCGAAGAGGCCGGGGTTGCGACCATCGAACAGCCGGGCGTGTTCGAAAACCTGGGCGATGTCCGTGCCGTCATCGTCGACATGCGGGTCGCCGATGAAGCCGATGCCGATTGGGCCGTCGATGTTCACGCGGATCGGGACGATCTTCTCGCGCTCATAGACCTCGAGCTTGCGGGCGTACTGTTCCTTGCGGCGCTCGATCAGCTCCTCGATGTCGATGCTCGAGGCCATCTCCCCGCCGGGCAGCTCGACGGTGAAGGGCTGCGGCTCGTCGCCCTGCATCCGCCCGAACATCCGGCGGATCGAGGTCTCGGAAATGTCCCAGCCCTGTTCCTGAAGGAGCCGGGCGGCGGGCCGGTTGCCGCCCACGAGGCGGACGGTGTCGATGACGAGCTGGTCAGAGGGACGGGGCATCACTTGCCTCCAGAAGTGCCGTTCGCACCGGAACCCCGGAACTCGATGGCGTTGATGTCGAAGGACAGGTAATGCCCGCCCCAACGGTACTTGCCGTAGAGGATGGGGATGCGCGTCCCGATTCTCGTCGTGTTGCGGGGTGCCCCGAGGTACTGGGACTTGATCTGTCGATCGTCATCGGGCGTGGGGGCCAGCATGCCTGCCACGCCACCGAGGATCATCAGCGTACCAGTCCTGATCAGCCACGGGGCGGCAGCCTGCATGCCCGGGATGAAGGCAATGCCGATCAGCACGGCACCGATCAGGATTTGGGTGACGTTCTGGTTCTTGCCGCCCATCATCTGCGGGCAGACGTGCAGCTCCACGACGTCGCCCAACGGGCGGTGCAGATCCTCAAGCGTCCTGCAACACACCACCTGAAGCCGGTGGCGGCCAGTGGTAGGGTTCGGGGCGAAGGCCGGCAGTTGTCGGGTGATGCTCTCGATCACCTCGGCGACGGTCTCTCCTGCTACCTCGATCGGGCCTTCCAACTGCGCCCTGAGCGGGCCATGGAAGTGAACCCTCCTAAGCAATCAGGACATCTCCATCAGCGATGATGTATTCCTGCACCCCGTTCTCGCCCACGATGAAGTGGGAGAAGCCCGGCCATGCGAGGAACATCTCGTAGTCGTTGGCGCTGAGGTTGTTGTCGCCGCCCGGGTGAGTGTGCCAGGTGGCCACTGCGTCGTCGGCGTAACGGATGGTCTCCTCAGGCGCGACCTCGAAGGCGTTCTCAGGGTCGGGGGAGATGTTCTTGCACTCGACGATCTCGCCGCTCTCGAGGATGAAGCCAACCCGCTCATGCAGGCCGGTGTAGCGGTCAAGAAGTCTCTGGGAGTCCACCGAGTTTCTGCTTTAATCTCGTACTGAGGTATTCACGAATATCGGTTTGGCTCTCGCTCTTTTCAACCACCACGTCCCTGTGTCGAAGCACTGCCACGGTGGTGTTCCGGTAGAGGTCACGGTAGGGCTCGACCGCGGAGAGACGGCCCCACATGTGGTGCAGAACCTTGCCCCCTTCGACCAGCACAGCCGCATGGTTGGCAACCTGAGAGGTGATCGCCATGAGGAAGACGTCGCCCTCCTGATACTCGGAAGGGTGGCAGTGCAGCACCTCAAAGCCGTTCTTGACGTACCGGTCCCGGTACATGTCCATGCCGTGCTTCCAGAACTCATTGGGTCGGGCGTAGTTGGGCAGGACCAGATTGTGGTTGTCTGCGAAGAAGTCGCGGACGATGCTGTAGCAGTCCTGCCGTCCGTAGATGAACGGGCGACCCAGCAGGTGTTCGTAGCGGGCGGTCACAGGGACACCGTGGGGAACTCGGGTGGCATGAAGATGCGGACGGGGATCTGGAAGCCCGGTAGGTCTGTCATCGAACGCAGCTCAAGGCCGAGCATCTGTCCTGAAACCAACTCTTTCACGCGCTCAACGTACCACATACGCTGCCGGAAGACGTTGGTGTTGCTCTCGATGTGCTGGAACAGCACGGTCTTGCGGGTGACGATGGCTCGGTCGAGCATGCCGTCGATGGCCGGCTTGTTGAAGATGCCCTCCGGGTTGACCACACGGAGCGAAGGACGACCCTCCTCCTCACTGGCCGAGCGCATGTCACCCGACATCGAACAAGGCAGCCCTTCATAGACGGTTCCCTGCCACGTCACCGTGTTGTTGTTCTTGAAGTGGAAGATCACCGGGGAGCTGACCAGCTTGATGGTAAACAGCTCCACCTCCGCATCGGCGGTGAGCTTCAGGCCCTCGTCCAGGTGTTGTTCAGGAATGCTCATGGCTGCGTAATCAGAGTGACGGTAAAGGGTTCGATGACGCCCAAGCCACCCGGCACCTGCCTGAACTTCAGCGGCGTCTTGAAGCGGACGATCAGGTCACCTTCGACCGGGTGGGGGTAGATGAACTTCTCGTAGAGCCGGTGGCGTTGGTAGAACAGCTCCAGCACGCGGATGTTGTACTGGAGGTTCTTCTGCGTGGACGCATTCCCTTGTGTCCCGATATGGTAGGACATGCCCACGAAGTGCAGGTGATGGGTCACCTGATCGGGGGCCTTGGGCCTGCTGACGAACTCATAACCACCCCCGAAGGTGATCTTGGGTGAGCTTTCCGGGTACTCGACTTCGAAGCTGTGGTAGGGAAAGTCGAACCGCTCCATGGGCATCAGGCAGCTCCCATCTGCACGGATTTGATGAGCTGCCGGATGGTTCCCTTCCGGCTGATGTTGTCGCTGATCACGGCCACCACGTCGTTCGGCCCCATCGTGGGCACGTTGTCGGGAGAGACGACGTAGACGTTGACCATCCCGCCCCCACCCGCTTGCTGCTGGGACGTCATCATCCCCTCAGACTGGGAGATGGTGCGGTTGCCGAGATTGTTCAACGCCCGCAGCTTGTTGACGCCGATCGCCTGCACCGCCGACTGACGAAGGATCACCTCGCCCGGCATCACCTTGCGAAGCACGCTGTCCCGGCCCGGGATGCCCCCGCCCACGATCTCGCCGTTGGCCGCTTTCGGTACGGAGAACAGAGTGGTCGCGATCTGCTTCAGGATGCCCGCGCCCGCGGAGCCTTCGGCATCGCCCGGGGCGCCGATCATCGCCTGCACGGCTTGGAAGGCCAGCGCCTTGATGATCATCTGCTGGAACTGCTCGACGACGGCGAGGCCGAGGCCCTTGAAGCTGTCGATGATCGAGACGTTGCCCGAGGAGATGTCCGCGTAGAAACTGGAGAAGCCAGCGTTCAGCGCGTCGAAGACCCCGCCCCACGTCTCTTCCATCTGCTCGGCCTGAGACTTCATCTCAGGCATGCCGTTCTCGCCGACCTTGTAGAAGCCTGAGTTCAGCATCCAGTCGTCACGCGCGCTGGAGTAAGCCTCCTGTCGGCCCATCTGCGGGGCCGCGCTGGCGTTTTCGGCGATGGTGCGCGCTTTGATCGCGTCTTCCAGCTCCTTGTTGGCTTCAGCTTCGAGCTTCAACCACGCAAGGGCTTCCTCGGAGTTCTCGCCAGATCGGGCGGTAGCGTCGGCCAGCTGGTTGCGGATGAGGGTCAGACGCTGTTCGGCGGACGCGACCTCGGCCGCGAGCAGCGCCTGCTCCTCGCGAGCGACGACCGCCTCCATGCCCCGGATGTCCTGCGCCGAGAACTTGCCGGCGTTGGCCGGCTTCTGGGCTTCGGACAGGCGGGCGCGGGCATCGGCGAGCGCGCTGCGGCTCTCCTCCTCGACGGCGGCATCCCACTGGCGCATCAGCTCGGACATCGCCTCGACACGGCTCTGGCCGATCTTCTCCTTCAGGTCTTCGATACCCTGCAGCGCGCCACGATCTCCCTTGGCGATCAGGTCTTCGTTCGCCTTGGTGTAGGCAGCCACTTCGGCGTCCATCAGGGCGGCGAAGCTGTCGCTGATCCGGCTGGCGGCTTCTACGATCTCGGTCGACTTGGTCAGCGTCCGCGCGCGGATCAGCTGGGCCTGAATGTCGCGATCCTGCGCCTCGAGGGCGTCCGCGATGCTGTCGTCGGCCTCGGCCCGGGCCTGCCCTCGCTGGGCTTCGACAAGGGCCTCGTCGTTCTGCCGGGTGGTCTCGATGCCGAGGTTGATCGTGGCGAGCCGCGTGGTGTGACCCAACCGGGTGCTGTAGGAGGGCACCGCCTGCGGGCTCTTCTCGTAGCCGGAGGGGCGCTCGAAGGCGAGGCCTGCGAGGTTGGCCTGCTCGGGCGTGGTGGCCGCACGAAGCATGTTCCCTGCCCGCCGCTCACTGCCGTTCAGCTCGGCCATGTAGAAGGCGTACTGGGTGGTCCGCTGCCACGGGTCGAGCCCCTTGGACGCGGCCCAGTTGACCAGTGCCTGCCAGCGCTCGTTGTGCCATTGGGCCACCCCGAAGGAGGTGGGCGAGCCGTTCTGCATGTCTCCCGCGGCGCGCGGGTCGAGATTGGCTCCGCTCTCCACGACGAGGTTGCCCACGACGCCCGCAGCCTGCACCTGGCTCAGGCCTTGGCTCATGAACCACCGCAGGGCGTCGACCTGTTCGTCGCCCGTGGGCGGGAGGCCGGCGGCGAGGGCTTCGGAGTTGAAGGTGTTGATCGCCGCCTGCTGGTTCAGCGTGGCGATGCCAGTGCGCAACTGCTCGAACTTCTCGACCAGAGCGGCCATGCCCTCGG
>NZ_JBELKF010000157.1:0-4841 GCF_042089775.1 Palleronia sp. | reverse complement strand
CGGGTCTTGGAGTGCTGCTTCGGCCCCAGCCTCCGGTGGCAAATCCCACCCACCAATAGCGGCGCGTGCTACGGCGAGGAACTGGCGAACGTCGAGGAAATAGTTCGGGTACGCCGCCCGCAGGTCAGCAATCCGATCAACTTCGATCAGCACGTCCGTACCCGATGCGCCGAAGCCGTCCGCTGCGTCGTAAGCCCGTCCACCGGTGAGAAGCGAGGCGTAAGGCTTCACCGTGACAGTCCGCGAGGCTCGATCGAAGCGCAGCAAGAAATATGCATTCGCCCCCACGATTTTCTCCGTCGCTGCCAGCCCTTCGTTGAGCCCATCGAGTTCACGTATGGCACCGAGGGTATCATCAAGGTCACTCAATTCCGCTCGTCTTACTAAGGTATCTTCTGACACACCCGGAACGGGAGCAGTTCCCTCCCGCGCCGCGATTTCGCCCGCCATCAACGCGAAAAAGCGTTGCCATTCCGTCGAGCCCTCGCCACCCTTGATGTGCTCATCGCGGGTCAGTCCCACCGCCTCCACGGCCGTTGCCCAAGCGTGCTGCAAGCGCGTTCGCAGCTGTATCTCGACAGTCTGCCGATCGTATGGGCCGGAACCACCTCCCTCTTGGAACTTCAAGATAAGATGCCGCGAGCGATACCCGCTATCGCGGGGCACGGCGATGTAGTCGTTTTCGCGCTGTAGGAGGTGTGGTGTTTCACCGGCGGCGAAGAGGCCGGCCACCCGATCGACCGCTGCCGGGTCAGGCACTATAGCGCGGATGCCCGCGAGATCCTGCATTTGATAGAGCGTGACCGGCGAGGCCGCAAGCTTTCGGCGAATGGAAGCCATTCGCTTGACACGCGCGGCGGTCAAACCTTTCCCACCGTCGCGTCGAACTTTGCCGCCCAGCTCCAGGCGGATGCGGTGCATAGGATATGCATGCGCTACGCGCCAGTCATGTGCGATACGAAAGGCGTCGCGGACTTCCTCCGTGGCTGCCTCTAACCGCTGTCCTAGCAGCTTGCCCGCCGCAACGATCTCGCGCTTCGAGTAGGAGGAATGGCTGAATTGCATAGCTCGAAGATAGCGAATGGGCGTTGTTGGGTTAACGGATAAAATGGGCATTGGCGCATCGATCGGGAAAGCTCACTCTGTCCACGCTCCTGCCGCAGCGAGCGACCGCTACCATGGCCGGCAGCGCTGGATTGTCGAGCGACCTTTGACACAAATGTTGTTTTGTTGCTTACCCGATGCTACATGACGGTCATGCCCAGACTCTCAATCGACATCACCCCTGAAGAGCACCAGAAGCTCAAGGCAATCGCCGCCCTCAGGGGGCAGAGCATCAAGGACTACGTCCTGAAACGCACGCTGGGCGAGGCCCCTGCCCTAGACGGCATGACCGAGGACGAGGCGTTCAGCGCCCTGGCGAAGTTTCTGGAGCCCCGGATCGATCAGGCACGTCGGGGTGAATTGTCCGACAAGTCCATCGAAGACATCCGCCGCGACGCGCGCAAGCAGGCCGGCCTGTAGCCGCCCATGAAGACCTACGACCTCACGCCCGCGGCCGAAGAGGATCTGCGGGAAATCTGGCGGTACACCTACGAGACATGGGGGGCCGACCAGGCCGACAGGTACTTCGACCGGATCGCGGCATGCCTTGACGCTGTGGGTGAAGGCCATGCGCGGTCGAGGTCGTTCAATGAACTGGCAGGGGATGTCCGCATCTCCCGGTGCGAGCATCACTAGCATCGTGGGGCGCCATCTGCGAAGTCCGCTTCGCGCTGATTGATTTCGGTAGGCAACGAGTGCAACCCTGGAGCCTCACGTTGCATTTGGGGGCAATTGCGATGGAGCAGCAGGTTCGAGAGCTGTTAGGTCGGTTTCTTCAGATACATGGAGTGCGGGGCATCGTGCAGCCCCCCCTTCATCTTGAATTCGAAGCAGGCCCACATACCCGCCCCACGCCTCTGCGAGAGGAGCGCGGTATCTACTTGTTTTTTCAAGATCAAGAGTGGCTGAGAATTGGACAAACTGGCTATTCTCCGCGGTTTACCAGTCAGCACTATGGCACAAAGCGAGCAGGAAGCACTTTCGCGGCAGATATTTGGGCTAACCGTGATCAATTCGGATTTGACGGTGCGGAGAGCCAGGTAGATGCATGGATTCTCCAAAACATTGGTCGTGCGAACGTTCGCCTACCCGCTCAACATGGCGAGGCCATGAGCCGGATGCTCGAAGCTTTCCTACACCTCAACCTAAACCCACGCTTTGAAGGGCGGCGCTAATGGCCAGTGTCTGATATTAGCCTACGCGATCTCGCCCCTTCTGTCGGTCAAGTGCCTCATCGGAAATGGGCGCCTGCGGTGATGGTTCGCTATACGCCCAGTTCCACTTCACGTGCAGCCACGCACAGTAAAATCTAAAATTAGACTGTCCGTGCAAGCGCTCATTTGCTCACTTGTGCGCACGATTGCGCGCGCGCAAGTGCAAACGTGCGCGTAAATAAACGTATGAGTGACTGTGTGCTTGACTTCACGCTCGTGTGCCTGCATGCAGAAGTATGCATACTCTCGTCTTCAATTCGCAGAAGGGTGGGGCCGGCAAAACAACGGTCTCATGGAATATTGCGGCGGCCGCGTCGGCGACAGGATTGCGAGTTCTGATGGTGGATCTCGACCCGCAGCAGTCGTTGCGACACTGGTGGGATCGCCGCGAGGAGAGCGAGCCGCAGATGCTCGCCGAGGATCCGGCCGTTTCCGAGTTGCCTAGCGTCGTTGACGCGGCTGCCGAGCAGTTTGATGTCCTAGTCATCGACACGCCGCCGGCGGCTGATGCCTGGGTAGTCCACGTCATGGCTTGTGCAGATCGGGTCATTATTCCAGTCAGGGCATCCGGCGTTGATCTTGACGCACTCGGAGCGACTATCGACCTCGCGGAGAGGGCGGGGGTCTCTCACCGCTTCCTGGTTACGCAAGCAGACACCCGCAGCACGATCTACCGTGACACGCTTTTCACGTTGACGGATCTTGGAAAGGTCATCCCCGCGCCCATGCCAAGACGCACGTCACACGAGCGGGACTTCGTAACCGGGACATCCGGCCTCGATTCCAGCGGCCTCGCAAGAAACGACGTTCGCACACTCTGGCACCACCTCAGGGAGGATCTCAATGGCAAAGCAGCCAGCAAGCCTAAGCAGTCTCGTAAGGCGGGCGCAAAACTCTGAGGTTGAGCCAGCGGATAAGCCAAAGCAGCGTGCGCCACGCAAGATCACTGAGCCTGAGCCTGAACAGGAACTCGACCTTGGCCCGCCGAGGAGGCTGTCATTCTCCTGTCCACCTCGAGTATATCTCGACCTCCAAATTCACAAAGCCCACACCGGCGTGCCACACCAGGAGATCGTTGCAGCTGCTCTTGAGGAATACCTAGAGAAGCATGCCGCGAAGCGGAAACGGTAGGGCAGGGGTCATGGCGTCATGAGCACACCTAAAGAACAGCTCGACCTGTTTTTTGCCCTCGTTGGCGACGTGCCACTGCGAGATGATCGTGACGCAATGTCCGCGCCCATGGTGAGCCTGTCCAAGAAACCGCCCGCCGAATTGAACTGGACGGGGCCAAGCGGTCAGCAGGTGAAGATCACCGCAACGACCGGCAGCTCGATCGCGACGATCTACGACTTCGACGTTGTCATTTGGGCTATCAGCCAAGTGAACGCTGCGATGGAGCGGGGCAGGGAGGACCCAGGCCCTACAATCACTTTTCGCCCGTATGATCTCCTAAGATCTATCGGCAGGACGACCGGCGGCCGTGACTATGAGCTGCTAAAAGCGGCGATCAGCCGGCTGCGCGCCACTCGTATCGAGACGACCATTCGGCGCCGAGCCAAAGATAGGATGGAAGATTTCAACTTGCTCGCAGATGCGAGTTGGGAAGAGGACGAAAAGGGTAGGCCCTTGGGCATGCAGATCACGCTGCCCCGGTGGGTGTATCGGGCAATCCAGACGCGTAAAGACATCTTGGCGATCAGCCCGCAGTATTTCGAGCTGACAGGTGGCCTCGATCGGTTCCTCTATCGGCTCGCAAGGCGGCATGCTGGCAACGGCAAGGACAACCCCTATGGGTGGGCCTTCTCATTCCGCGACCTCCACTCCCGGACGGGAAGCCCAGCTCCGTACGGCCAGTTTGCGAGGGATCTTAGGAAAGCGATTAAACGCGACGCGTTGCCAACATACACGCTCTACGAAGAGGCCGGAGCAAACGGCGACCCTCTGCTGCGCCTCCAGTATCGCCGGATACTGCTGCCGTAGCTCTTATCTCGGTACATTACACATCGTCTGACCCAAACGGGTCTCGGGATTTTACACACTAGGGACTCGGGAGAAGACACACGAAGTCACGGGACATTACACACTCGCCTTACGTACAACCTACTGAATCTTTAGTGAAACCACGTGTTTTGATTCGGCGTAACTATTGTAACTATATAATTTCTAACGGAGTTCTGCCCGGCTGGTGCCTGTGGATAACTTGCGGCACTAGCCTTCAAGGCCAACCACCTAGTCTACAACTGCGCGCTTCCGGCCGTGACCATCAAGCGAAGCGACGTTTTCACTACAGTCGCCCTCAAACAGGGAGGTAAGCAGCACGTCCTAAGTGACAACACACTTTCGAAGCGATAGCTTGAAAGCAAGAAAACCAGAAAGCGGCTTGATGCCTCGACAGACCGACCACCAGAACACGGCAAAATATGCCAACGTGAACCTCAAGGTCTCCGAAGAAGAAAAATGGGCCTTCAAGGAATGGTGTGTCCATCATCGAATGACGCAAGTTGACGCTTTCCGAGAGGCGTT
>NZ_JBELKF010000156.1:0-4888 GCF_042089775.1 Palleronia sp. | reverse complement strand
AACCTCTTCTCGACCGACGTCGTCGAGGCGATCCTCGCGGTCTCTGAAGGCCCCATCAAGGGTCTGGCAGACGGTCCCAAGAGCTTTTACGTCGGCGATACCCCGCTCCTCGACCCCGTTGGCAAGAACAACTTCGACGGCTTCGAGCTGATCGCCCGTGAGGGTGGAGTGCTGGGTGAGAAGATTACCCCTCGAATGGGGGGCTTCGGCACCAGCACCAACGTGGGCGTCGAGCTTGCTCCGCAAACCCCGGTCGTGCGCGCCGGATACCAGACGGAAATCGACTACATCGACATCCGTCTGGTGGTCAGCCGCTTGTCGAAAGATAATGACGACGGCTCTTTTGAGCACACCGGCAAGGTCAAGATCGAGTATCGGAAGTCGGGCGTGTCCGCTTGGACCCCGGTGCGGACGCCCGAGGCCGAGCCCTTTCCCGAACAGGAGGCAGTCACCGGGGGTGCGGTCTACCGCAACTACGGCAACAACCCTGCGCAGATCGCCGCGGCGGTCTGGGACTATGTCAGCACCGTCGCCAACAACGCACTGGCTGCGGCCAATGCCAAAATGGGCACCTGGTTCAAGGCTGACGAGAACTACAAGCCCTACCAGTGGAGCGGCGAGGCTTGGACGCCGGTCGAGGGCGCGACCCGAACTGGCAAGGTCTGGACCTTCAACGGGCGGCGCGTAACCTACTCCACCGAACCGCCGGCCAACCGCGTGGTCGGCGAGGGCTGGATCCACACCGACAGCAACCTCCACAAGATCTGGAACGGTGATGCTTGGGTGAAGGGCGGCTCGAGCTTCGAACCGGGCGGGGTAGGGTCCAACGGCACTGGCGGCAAAATCACCGTCGACGCCGGTGAAATCTCAATCTTCGGTAAGACGACCAGCGCCTTCGTCAAGGAACTGCGCATCCCGGTCGAGAACGGCCCGCACACCTACGAGGTCCGCGTGACACGCACCTCGCCCGCCAACACCGATGAGCTGTTCTTCGACGTCTCGTGGGAGAGCTTCCAAGAGCTGTCTGTCGAGCCGATGAAGTTCCCCGGCGTGGCGACAATCCAGCTCACCGCCCGCGCTTCCGAGCAGTTCAGCTCGATCCCCGAGTTCTCGGGCGTCTTCGAGGGTCGCACCGTGAAGGTGCCCTCGAACTACGACCCGAAAACCCGCAAGTACGAAGGTCTCTGGGACGGGACGTGGAAGGTCGATTACACGAACAACCCGGCCTTCATCGGCTTGGACCTGATCGAAAACAACCGCTACGGCCTGAGCGCCTACTACCCGGTCACCGTCAACAAGTTCGACATCTACGAGGCTGGCCAGTGGTGCGATACCAAGGCCGCTGATGGATCCCCGCGGTTCACCTTCAACGGTGTCATCGACACGCCCCGCGATGGTCGTGAAGCGATCAACTACGTGTTTGGCCTGTTCGGCGGGCGCTTCTTCGACGACGGCAACGGGACCGGTGTGATCCGTCTCGATCAGGACTCGGCAGCTGTGGCCGTGTTCTCGCCCGAGAACGTCGAGGGTGGCGTCTTCACTTACGCCCAAACCCCGCTGGCCAGCCGGCACAACGACATCACCGTCACCTTCATCAACCCCGCCCTGAACTGGCAGGAGGACCGCCGCCGGGTCTTCGATCAGGACAACATCGACACCTACGGACGCAACGCGACCTCGATGGTGGCGGTGGGCTGCACCTCCGTTGAGGAAGCGATCCGCCGGGGCCGCTACCGGCTGGTTACGGGCCTCACCGAGAAGACGACGGTTGGTTTCACGACGAACAGAATGGGCGCATTCTTGCAGCCCTACGACGTGATCCTGGTCGCCGATCAGGACTACGATTTCGGTCTGCACGGTCGCGTCCAGTCCATCGTCGACGCCAACACGATCCAGCTGCGCGATCCGATCTACCTCGAACCCGGCATCAGCTACCGTGTCAGCTTTACCGTCATCGACACGGTGAGTGACGAGTACACGGTCGTCACGCTCAACATCGCCAGCGGCCAGAGCGGCAACCGCACCACGCTGAACTTGACGTCCAGTCTGCCGGGCGACGTGCTCGCTGGCAGCGTCTTCACGGTTCACCAAACCGGCACCACGATCGCACCGAAGCCGTTCCGTGTCCTCGACATCGAGAACGACGCCGACAGCGAGAAGGTCAAGATTTCGGCGATCGAGATCAACCGCGCGAAGTGGCCCTATGTCGATGGACGGATCGACGAGATCGAGTACAACGGCTTCTACGATCTCAAGACGAGCCAGATCCCCGAGCCGGTGACCAACCCCCGCGTGACGGTTAAGAGCCAAAAGCAGGGCAAGCGGGTCATCCGCACGATGAACTTCTCGTGGGATCCGAGCCCCTCGACCTTTGTGACCAAGTACCGGCTCTCGGCATCCGCCAACGGTGGGCCGATGACCCAACTGGCAGAGGTCGCCAGCCTGCGGCACGAGTGGCGGGACATCGCCCCGGCGAACTACGTCTTCACCGTTGAGCCGATTGGCAAGAACGGCATCCTCGGCCGGGCGACCACCTTCGAGCACAAGATGCTTCGCGCCAGCGAAGACCTTGATACCATCGGCAACCTCACGCTCTCGAACGCAGGCACCGTGCGCCCTGATGGCGTCTTCACGCCCATGCTGGTCGCGAGCTGGGACGCCTACACCGAAGAGACGATCTCCGAGTACCAGGTCCAGTGGAAGACGAGCACCGCCACCAAGTGGCAGAACGCCTCCGTTGAAGACCCGAGCTTCGAGCTGCCGAACCCGGTAGCTGGAGAAACCTACGAACTGCGTGTCCGCGCCGTGGCGGATGCCACGATCCTGACGAAATGGGCCAAGGCCTCCTCGGTCGTGCAGGTAGACACCCTCGCCCCGCCGGTGCCGACGAACTGGCGTGGCAAGGCGAACTTCGATGCCGTCGTCCTGCGCGGCGACCGCAGCCCTGCCAACGACTTCCGGGGCTTCCGGGTCTATGCCTCGACGGCCACCAGCACGGTGCTGGTGTTCCTCTCTGAGCACCGGGGCAACATCATCACGCTGACCCCCGAGGCGGCGGACATCTTCACGCGCTACAAGATCAGCGCCATCGACTACGCGGGCAACGAAAGCGCCAAGACCGACTACATCGAGGCCGCGCCGATCGTGAACCCGGCGACGGTGGTGCCCAACGCCCCGACTGGTCTCATCGTCACCTCCGTGGTGATCGACCAGCACCGCTCGCGCGTGAAGGTGGACTGGAACGTAAGCCCTGAGGTCGGCGTTGTCGGCTACAAGGTGAAGGTCCGCCCAGCGACCGGCGCGGCGACGATCACCCCCGCTGGCGTCACCCACTTCGAGTTCGACTGGACCGTCAACACCAACGTCTATGTCTCGGTCTGCGCCGAAAACGTGATGGGCCAGCTGGGTGCGTACAGCGCCGAGGTGCTGCACAAGGCGATCAAGGACAGCACCCCTCCGGCGGTGCCGACCGGTCTGAAGGCCAACCCCGGCTTGAAGCTGCTCGCCCTTGAGTGGGGGAAGGTCGCCGACGCGGACCTCAAAGAGTACGAGGTCTACGTCCATACGGCAGCCACCCCGGCACCAACCACTGGCACCACGCCCACTTTCGTGACGGGGGTCTCGGCCTACGTTGTGACGGGCCTCGGTGATGAAGAGAACCGGTGGTTCTGGGTTCGCTCGGTCGACCACGCCGGCAACAAGTCCGCATGGTCTTCCTCTGCCTCTGGCAAGACGCTGGCCGCCCCCGGCGTGAACCAGCAGCAGCTGCAGGGCATGATCGACCGCACCAGCTTCGCCGCTGGTGTGGAGCCGGTCGAGGTCCGCTCGACGCTGCCGGGCACACCTCATGTTCAAGGCCGCTTGGTCGCTCTGACCACGGACGGCAAGCTCTACCGCAACACGGGCTCCGGCTGGACCGCTGCTGTTGATGCCGCCGACATTTCGGGCCAAGTGGCTGCTGCTCAGATCGCGGCCCTCGAAGCCTCGAAAATCACCGGCCAACTCTCCGCGGCCCAGATCGCCAGCATCGAAGCTGCGAAGGTCAGTGGTCAACTCACCAGCGCCCAGATCGCCAGCATCGAAGCCAGTAAGCTGACTGGCCAGCTGGTCGCCGCCCAGCTGGCGGATGCTCAGATCACCGCCGCCAAGCTGACCGCTGGTCTGAAGGCGATCGAGATCGTCGGCACCCTGCCGGGAGCCCCCCACCCGCAGGGCCGCTCGGTTCTGCTGACGACGGACAACAAGCTCTACCGCAACACTGGCTCGGGTTGGACCGCCGCCGTTGCTGCGACGGACATGACCGGGCAGCTGACGGACGCGCAGATTGCCGCCGTCTCCGCAGCCAAGCTCGCGGGTCAGCTCACGGACGCGCAGATCGCGGCCATCGACGCGGCCAAGCTCACCGGCACGATCAACGAAGCCCGACTGGCTTCGCTCGATGCCTCGAAGCTCACAGGCACGATCAACGAGGCGCGTATCGCGGGCCTCGCCGCATCGAAGGTCACGGGCCAGCTCTCCGCGAGCCAGATCGCGTCCCTCGAAGCCGCGAAGATCAGCGGTCAGCTGACCGACGCCCAGATCGCCAACATCGCAGCCTCCAAGATGACGGGGCAGGTGGTCGCCGCCCAGATCGCCGCTGCGGCCATCGACGCCACGAAGCTGACCTCCGGCCTGAAGGCCATCGAGATCGTTTCGACGCTGCCGGGCGCCCCGCACACGCAGGGCCGCACGGTCCTGCTGACCACCGACAACAAGCTCTACCGCAACACTGGCGCGGGCTGGACTGCTGCCGTCGCTGCGTCGGACATGTCGGGTCAGCTGACCTCGGCCCAGGTTGCGGACCTCGATGCTGCGAAGCTGACCGGCACCATCGTCGAAGCCCGTCTGG
>NZ_JBELKF010000044.1:0-28740 GCF_042089775.1 Palleronia sp. | reverse complement strand
TGAACGTCCACGTTCGGCGCGGGCACCATTGCCTGGGCTTCGGCTTCGACATCGACCTGCTCGGAAGCCTGCACTTCTTCGGAGACCTGCACGTCGGCCTCAGCTTCGGCCTCAGCTTCGGCTTCGGCTTCGACTTCTACTTCCGCCTCGGCGAAGGCCTCGATCTCTTCGGCATAGGTCGCGCACTCTTCGGCGGCGTCCTCGTTGATGGCCGTCACGACGTCCTGCGCCGACAGGTCGCCCACGCTGCCGTTGTTGTCGGCGATCACCTGACCGAGGGTCTGGCATTCGTTCGTCTTGTTCGACAGCTGGTCGGGGTTGATTTCGATCTGCTGGGCAAAGGCGCTACCCGCCATCGGCAGGGTAAGTGCAGTGCTCAGGAGCAGGGCGCGGGTACTGATCTTCATAACAATCGTCCTCCAGAAATTAGTACATGACCGTCTGGTCTACTCACGAAAAGCGGAGGAGCCGCGTGAGTTCCGTCTTTTTGCCAGCGAGACGTGTATTGAAATTCTGATCGAGTTGCTCGAGGCCAGTCAGAATGGATCTCCAGCGGGTCTGAAAACTTGAGGTGGTCCCTGGCACCGTGCCAGTTTCGCAGCGCTGCCCGGCTCGGCTCCGGACTTCGGTACGTTTCGTCCCCGTCGATGCCTTTTGCGCAGGTGGATTGCACCTGCCGAAGCAGGAGAGCGGCATTTTTCCGGTGCTCGTTCCTGATCTTTACGCTGGCCTGTAGTGAGGTCCTTTGGGCACATGCTTCAGTCCGTGGTCAGCGCCTGGATGCCAACATGATGCTGGTCCGGTGCAATTCCGGCGTTCCCATCTCATAGGCGTGCTTGATGAGTGCCAGCCCCGGTCCGGAGCACGGCATCATCGGAACCACAGCCCTGCGGGACCTCGAAGGCCTGCGAACAGGCAGGTAGCAGCCTGCGGATCAAGCTGTCGGCGCAGCATCCATCTGTAGGGCGGTGCCATCGACCCCACATGCGGTGCAGAGTGACCGAGATCCGGCAGGCCAACGCCACCGTCGCCCTTTTTCTGCCCCGGCGCTTAGCACCTTGAGCGCCCAGCTTCTCGGCCATGCCGCTTGGCCCCGGCTCATCATCACGATTGCGGCCTGGCACAACGCGCGCCTCAAGCTCACGTCACCGGCCTTGGTGATGCCGCCTGAGACATCGCGCGCGCCAGACTGGCTGCGCGACGGCGTCGGACCGACCCAGGGGCCGATGTTCTTCGAAGAGGTGAAGCGGCTCGGGTCGCCGATCGCGGATCGGTAAGTCAGGGCGACAACTGCGCCAACTCCCGGCATCGTCCTTCCGTCCGTCCGATCAGTCTGCCACGCCCCCTCTTTTTCAACCGCAGGCTGGAGGCCGTGCAGTGTGCCTGGTCGCATCCGCTGCCCGGCAGTGGTTCGCGCAGCTTGATCCCGAAAGGAGGACATGGACTGGCCTGCCGATCACCAGCTCCCTCAGCAGACGGGGCCATTTGCGGTGCTCGAAATGTGGCATTGTGGTGCGTGACCGCTGATGGACCGCCCATAGGCCCATCCTCGCCATCGGCCGCCGAACGCGCTCGCCGCCGACACGATGGCCCCGGTTGCGCAGGCGGGTGGTTTGCCGGCTGCCATGGAGCTGCGTCTCCATGAACTGTCATCGAGCGGGATCTTCAGAGTTCGCGTGGGGGCTGATGATGATGAGAAGACGGAGGCGGCGCATGTGCCGGCGGCGCTCGTGGGAACCGGGAGGGACGGGCCGGCTTGACCCGAAGATACTGTCACATGGAGATGCCGCAATGCGACACCGGTTCAAGGTCATCTACTTCCTCCCGCTCGCCTGGAGCAGCGCCGTTGCGGCGCAGGATCTTCCGGATGAAATTCCGGATAGCCTGTCCAATGCTTCGAGCATCGCGTCTGCCGCTCAGTCGCTGGGTGAAGCAGGCGCGGAAAAGCTCCTTATCAAGGATCTGATCGGCAAGACTTTGACCGGGGCGGACGGGAACACCGTCGGCAGGGTCGAGAACTTCGTGGTCATTCCAGGGGGGCGCATCGTTGCCGCACTGGTCTCGACAGGGGAGGGCAGCACGATTGCCGTACCCTATGCCGCGATCAAGATGGCGGACGCTGCCGAGGCTGCAAACTTGACCGCGCAGATTCCCGCTTCGGAACTGAGCGGGATGAGCGAGCTGAAGTCGCTCGCCGAGGCCTTCACGAACTGAAGCACGAGGCGCTTCGTGGCCAAAGGCGCAGTACGGCGGGTGTGAGCCTTTGCGCCCGCCGCGTCACGAGGTGAAGTAGCGCTTGAAGGCGTTCTTGATGATGGCGCCTTCGTCGGGGTCGCCTTTCATCAGCGTGCTGAAGTAGTTCTTGCGCTGCTGGGATGTAATCTTGGGCGGGAGCGTCGGGATCGAGGCGTCGCAGACGCAGTCGATCACGACCGGGCGGTCGGCCGCAAAGGCCTGGTCCCAGGCGGGTCCGATCTGGTCGGGATGCTCGACCCGCAGCCCCGTCAGCCCCAGCGATGCGGCGTAGGCGGCATAGTCGAATGGCGGCACCTTCTGCGTCTCTTCGAGCTTCGGGAAGCCGCCCATGGCGCGCATCTCCCAGGTGACCTGGTTGAGGTCCTGATTGTTGACCACGGCGATCACGCAGCGCGGGTCCTCCCAGGCTCTCCAGTACTTGGCGATGGTCATGAGCGCCGCGTTGCCGAGCATCTGCATCGCTCCATCGCCGACGAAGCTGACCGCGACCCGGTCGGGATAGGTGAACTTGGCCGCCGTGGCGTAGGGGACGCCGGGGCACATCGTGGCCAGCGTGCCCGAGAGCGATGCCTTCATCCCTTCGCGGATCTTGATGGCGCGGGCATACCAGTTTGCCGAGCTGCCGCTGTCGGCCGAGATGATCGCCCCGTCGGGCAGCCGCGACGAGCACTCCCAGAACAGGCGTTGCGGATTCACCGGGTCGCCTTCGTGCATGGCGCGCTTCTCGACGCCTTCCCACCATTTGGCGACGTTCTTCTCGATCTTCTCCTGCCACGACCGGTCGGACTTCCGCTCGAGGTAGGGCAGCAGGGCGGCCAGCGTATCGCGGCTGTCGCCGGCGAGGTTGACTTCCATCGGGTAGCGGATCGACAGCATGCCGGGGTCGATGTCGATCTGGATGCCGCGCGCCTTGCCCTCTTCGGGCAGGAATTCTGCATAGGGAAAACCCGAGCCGGCCATCAGGAAGGCGTCGCAATCCATCATCAGGTCCCAGGACGGCGAGGTACCCAGAAGGCCCATCTGTCCGGTGACATAGGGCAGGTCGTCGGGCAGCGCGGCCTTGCCAAGCAGCGCCTTGCACACGCCCGCCCCCAGCGTCTCGGCGACGGCCCGGACCTCGGCGCCCGCGCCCATGGCGCCGGCCCCGATCATGATGGCGGGCTTCTTGGCCTCGTTGAGGATGGCGGCGGCGCGGCGCAGCTCGTCCTCGGGCGGGAAGCTGCGGGGCTTGGACGGGTAGCCGATGCCGGAATGGACGGTGCCGTGCTCGTGCGGCGGGCTCTCGACGGCGTCTTCCTCGCCGACATCGTCGGGCAGGATGATCGCGGTCACGCAGCGCTTGGCCTTGGCGATGCGAAAGGCGCGGTCGATCAGGTGGCGCATCTGCGCCGGCGACTGGCAGTAGTGGACGTAGTTGTGCGCCACGTCCTTGAAGAGCGTGAGCAGGTCGACCTCCTGCTGGTAGCTCCCGCCAAGGGCCGCGCGGTCCTGCTGGCCGACGATGGCGACCACCGGCTGGTGGTCGAGCTTGGCGTCATAGAGCCCGTTCAGCAGGTGGATGCCGCCGGGTCCCGAGGTCGCAAGGCAGACGCCCGGCTCGCCCGTCCACTTGGCGTGAGCACAGGCCATGAAGGCAGCCTCTTCCTCGTGGCGGGCCTGGACGAAGGTGAAGCGGTCGATCGACTTCTCAAGCGCCTCAAGGGTCGAGCTGATGCCGTCCCCCGGATAGCCGTAGATGTTGCGGACGCCCCATTCCGTCAGTCGCTCCAGCATGAAGTCTGCCGTGGTCTTGGCCATGTCTCTCTCCCGGTCTGAGGTCGCTGTGGTGACTCTGCACGTGGAAGGACACCACCGTCTTGGGCGAACGAGGGCGTGACGCACCGGTTCCGGTTCGCCCTGAAGTTCGGCCGGCCCCGGCGGCAGTAACATCAGGCACCCGATGCCGCGCCCTTGGTCACTGCGCGTGAAATTCATCTGAGCGCAGCCTGCGGCAAAGAGGTGGCCGCAAGCCGCACCAGGCCGAAGAAATACGAAGGCCCTCACGTCATTGGCAGATGTGCTTTCTGAGCACGCTCATCGGCACGGTGCATTCAGAGCGTTTGCTGATGGCGGCCGGCCAGAGCGGCTTCAGATTCCGAAGGGCCACGTGTCCGGCATGCCCGTGCGCGGCTCCTCTTCACCTATTAGGGGCGTGACTGCGCTGGTCTCGTCGAACCAGACCCAGGCGTCGAACTGTCGGGGAAGGGACGTCCGCGCATAATGACTCTGAAGCTCGGTTTCGGGCCGATAGATGACGCCGATGAACCTTTCGAGTCGTTCACGCTCAAGGCGGCGCCGCAGGGCGGGATCGCGGTGCAGATCAAGCAGGAAGCGCGCCTCTCCGGCGTCGTGACAGAGCCGCTCGTAGCTGTCTTCGCGCGAGGGACGGACGCGCTTGACCGCCATCTCTGCGCCCCAGTCATTTGCCGCGGCGACCGTTCCGGTGTGGGTCCCGAAGCCGATCGACGCGGATGCGTCGCCAAACCGCTCACGGACCAGTTGCCCGATATTGTGCTCGCCGCGGACCGCGCCCATCTCGGTCGCGCGGGCATCGCCGATATGGCTGTTATGGGCCCAAACGACAGCCTTCGCATCCGGACCCTGAGCATCGAGCACGTGCTCAAGCGTCTCGAACATGTGGCTGTCGCGCAGGTTCCAGCTTTCGGCGCCGCCATAGTACATGACCTTGTAATATTGCTCGGCCGATCGGATCAGGCGGGCGTTCTGGGCTGCATCGAGATAGCGGGTGCCGTCCTGCGTCTCGTACTCCAATCTCTTTTCAAGAAGCGTTCGAAGCTGTGCGACCACGTCCTCCTCGCAATCGCGGTAGCGCTGGCTCAGCACGGCCCGGCCGTAGGTAGCCGGATCGCCTTGCCACGGGGTCAGACATCCGTAGCGTTCCCGCGCGATCTTGGCAGCTTCGGGATCGACCTGATCGAGATACTCGAGGACGGCAGAGATCGACCCCTGCATGTTGTAGATGTCAAGGCCGTGGAACGCCACCTGCCTGTCCGCGGGGCCGTCGCGGTTGAAGTCGCGCAGCCATTCGGTGAAGTCGACGAAATCGGTGTTGCGCCACATCCACGTCGGAAACCGCGAGAAGGGCGGCCCATCGGTCTCGCCATCGGGACGGTGGCGCACGTAGCGGTCGACTGCCGCGGCGTCGGGCCAGTCGGCTTCGACGGCCACGATGGAAAAGCCATGGCGTTCGATCAGCGCCTTGGTGATCGCCGCGTGCGCACGATAGAACTCCGAGGTGCCGTGGCTCGCTTCGCCCAAAAGCACCACCCGGCGATCGCCGTACCGGTCGAACAACGTGCCGAAGGCGGAATCATCCAGATCGGGAAGGGGCTCTGCCGCGTCGCCGATCATGTCGGGCAGGGACTTCTCGCGGGCGGGGGCGTGGTTGCTGGCCGAGCGGGTTCCGTCCTCGGCCCATCCTTCCGCACCGATCAGGGGCACGAATCTGACGGCGCCCAGCTCTTCCTCTTCCCAGGTATCGTCGGCGGTTCGACGGATACGCGTCAGCGTCTGGTTGTCTTCGCCCGGCTGCAAGGGAATGACCAACACGCCGCCGATCGCAAGCTGCCGCTTCAGCGACTCCGGCGCCGTCGGCGCGCCGGCGGCGACAAGGATCGCGTCGAATGGCCCCGCTTCGGACCACCCGCGGGTGCCGTCGCCGGTCCTGAGGGTCACGTTCCCGTAGCCAAGCCGCGTGAGCCGTTCCTCCGCCCTCTGCGTCAGCCTTTCGTGCCGCTCTATGGTGTGCACGCTTTCCGCGATCCGGCTGAGCACGGCGGCGGCATAGCCCGAGCCCGCGCCGATTTCGAGCACCCGATCTCCCGGGCGCACCTCGGCGGCCTCGATCATCATGGCGACGATGTAGGGCTGCGAGATCGTCTGCCCCTCGGCGATGGGAAGCGGGCTGTCCTGGTAGGCGAACTCCTCCATCCCCGGATCGACGAAGGCTTCGCGCGGTACGGTGCGCATCGCTTCGAGGACATGAGGATCGCGGATGCCGCGCCGGGCGATCTGCCGGTCGACCATGAACTCGCGTGCAACGGATCTGCCGGTCATGTGTGTCCTCCGCTGAATCTTGTGCTGTCGGCGCGCCGGTCCTTGCTTGAGGTTCGGGCCGGGCGTTCGAGGATCGTCCACTTCACCTAGTTGACTGGCCGAGACGGCAAGGGTGACAAGCCGTTCGCGCGATCACGTGAAACGGGCGCCTGCTCACGGCTCGACGGTCAACAGGAAGAAGTAGGGCGCCGCCAAGGGTGTCTGCATCGCCCCTAGTACGCGGGCCGCGTCGATGCGGCGGAAGTGGTCCACGATCGGCTGGCGGTCATAGATCATCGCGGCGCTCAGAGAGGTGCGATACTCGATCCGCGCGAGGGTCGCCGTCGGGTGCCGCGCTCGCAGGACGCCGCGGAGGGCGGCAAAGCCTGTGCGGGCCGGCAGGCTCCGTGCGAGGCGGGGCCAGCGGAGGGCAATGCTGAGCGGCATACGCGCGGGATCGAGCGCAACATCGGGATGAAAGACCAGAGGATCCGCGCGCCCCTCGCTGTCGAAGCGCTTGCCACGCCAGCCAAGTCGCTCGAGAAGCCCGTCGAGCGGGTGGCCCGTCGGCAACCCGGTGCCCTGCCAGCTGCCCACCAGGTCGTGGAGGTCGACCGCGGGCAGGTTGTCGAACCGAGCGAGGGCACGATCGGTCGTGAGACCGTTCGCGCGCCACCGAAGAACCCAATCCGCCCCTTCATGCGGTGCAGGGCCAGGTTCTTCCTTTTCACCCATCGCTTCGGGCCTCATCGCGGCCGCAAGCTCGGCGGAGACGGTCGCGGCTGATCCGGCGTAGCGGGCCGAGTGGTGAAAGCCGGTGACGCGCCGTGCGCCGGCGGAGCGGGCGATCTCTCCGGCCGCGCGGGCCGTGAGGTGCGCCGTGGCGCTCGCCCGGTCGCTATCGGCGTCGGCGAATGGCGCCTCTATGAAGAGATGATCGGCGCCGCGGGCAAGCTCTACGATCCGCTCGCGGTTAGGTGCCGTGTCGGCGGCGTCGGTGACGTAGGCCACCCGCTGTCCTGGTGCGACGTGGAACGCGCGCTCGCGGAGATCACCGAGGGGCATTTCGCCGTGGCCCGGGATGGTGACGCGATGATCGTCAGGGGCGCCGGCCCGGATGGCTGTCTTGGCGGCGTCGAGCCAAGGGCCGACCGGCAGGCCCATTTCGTTCAGCGCGGTCCGCCAGACGTTGATACGAAGGCTTTCCTGCAGGGCGAAGGCGAGAGCGGGAATCCCTCCGTGGTCGAGCGCCGCGGCCTCGACCGCCAGATCATCCTCGCCCAGAACAAGGCCGTCGCGCAGGTCGGGGAGCGGCAGGTCGCGGCGGCGGAACGCCTCGCGGGCGCGGAACTCCCCGGCGTTCGAGATTCGCCGGCCGTCGAACTCCCAGACCGCGAGGCGGAAGTCGACCGAACTCGGGCCCAGCAGGTTCCAGCTGAAGCCGCCGAGCCGGCTCTCGACCTGGTCCACGAAGCCTGCGGGACCGATCAGGGTAAGGGCGCGCGGCCGGTTGAGGCGCAGGCGCATCAGGGGGTCGAACCCGGCGATATGGTCCATGTGGGCGTGCGAGATGAAGGCGTGACTGACGCGCAGAAGCTCCCGCGGCGTGAGTGGCCCGAGGCCGCCCAGGTCGAAGAGCATCGCGCGCCGACCGAAGCGGAAGTCGAGATAGACGCCGGGATCGCCATCGGGCGGGTTGACGAGGCGGGGTTGGACGAGCTGGGTCATCTCGACACCTTTGCAGATGAACCACCATCCTCGGCAATGGGGATGGCTGCGGTCAACACGGCGACACCGGCAGGGTTGCATCGCCACGAGACGGGAACGTCACCAGGCGCCCGTGCTCTGCACGAAAGACCGACCTGCTTACAGCTCCGGCCTGCGCATAAGCTGAGCCAATTGCAGCGTGCGCTTTGAGAATTTGGCGCGGCCTGCTAGCTTGCTAGGTATATTTTTTACAACCATTGCGATTACCTCCTGATGCACCTCTCAACCGTTCTCATGCATGAAGATGAGCGGATCGCTGTCCTTGATGCTTTTTCAGTCGTGGACACGCCGCCTGAGGAAGAATTCGACCGCATCGTGCGGATGGCGTCCCGCGCGTTCCAGGCCAAGACAGCCCTTGTGGCGTTCGTTCACCGCGATCGTCAATTCTTCAAGGCGCGATTCGGGATGGAGCTGTTCGAGACCGAGAGAGAGCTTTCCTTCTGCGCTCACACCATCAAGGAGAATCATGTCCTCGTTGTCCCGGACGCAACGAAGGACGAGCGTTTCAAGAACAATTCGCTCGTGACGGGCGACCCGTTCATTCGCTTCTACGCAGGTGCTCCGCTTGTCACACCCTCAGGGTATAAGCTCGGGACGCTCTGCATCATTGACCCAGAGCCGCGCGAAAATTTCTCGATCCGCGACTGCGGGCTTCTTCAGGATCTGGCCGACCTGGTGATGGAGCGTCTCGAACTGCGGCGCCTGCAAGCGCTGGAGAAATCGAGCCGCAGCCAGTTCGAGATGATCTCGGCGTCGACCTCGGACGCGATCGTTTGCACTGATTCCCAGGGTGTCATCACTTCCTGGAACGACGCGGCAACGACGGTCTTCCAGTGGAATGCAACCGAGGTTCTGGGCCAGCCCTTCGACGTGGTCTTGCATCCCAGCCTGCATGAACCGTTCCATGACGCGCTGCGGAGGAATTCTTCGATTCATCACGGTTCGACACCGTGGGTCGGGCGGCCGCTCGAGGTTGTGGGTATCGATCGGGAGGGGCGGGAAATCCCGATCGAGATGTCGATCGCGCAGTGGCAAGTCAACGGGCGCTTCGAATACGGCGCGAGCATTCGCAACGTGTCCGAGAGGAAGCGCATCGAAGCTGAATTGCGCTACGCCGCAGAGCATGACGCACTCACCGGCCTATACAACCGTGCGTATCTGCAGTCGCGGCTGCGCGAGGCAGAGCAACGGGACGATGCCGTGACGCTGCTTTTGCTGGACCTCGATGGGTTCAAGGAGGTGAACGACACGTTTGGCCACTCGACCGGCGACGGGGTGCTCCGCATCGTTGCAGAGCGCTTGCGCCAAGCAGGCGGGCGAAAATGCTTCCTCTCGCGCTTGGGCGGAGACGAGTTCGTGGTCCTGGTTTTCGGAGAATGCGGCCTCCGACAAGCCGAAATGCTTGCGCCGGACATGATCGCGAGCATCTCGCGTCCCATCCGCTATGAGGGCAGGACGATCCAGATCGGCGCCAGTGCGGGCCTGTCCTGGCGGCGTTGCGGAGGATGCGGGGGAGGGGAATTGCTGGGGAACGCGGACTTCGCGCTTTATCAAGCCAAGGAGGAAGGGCGCGGCACGGTCAGGAAGTTCGAAGAGCACCTGCGCAGTGCGGCAATGGCCAAGGCCAAGTTAGGATCGGATCTGACGACGGCATGGAAGCGAAATGAGTTCGAACTGTATTTCCAGCCGCAAGTCGCGCTGTGCGACGGCAGGATCACCGGCGCCGAGGCCCTCATCCGATGGAACCGGCCCGACTGCGGCGTGGTCCCGCCCCGGGAGTTCTTGCCGATCCTGCAGCACAGCGTCTTGGTCGAAACCGTGGGCGAATGGGTGTTGCGAACCGCCTGTGCCTACGCCTCCGAGTGGCGCCGCGATCTGCGGCCGGACTTCAGGATCGCCGTAAATCTCTTTGCGGCCCAGTTTTACAACGGGCATCTGGAGGAGCTTGTTGGCGATGTCCTCCTGACGACGGGGCTTCCTCCGACCGCGCTGGAGCTTGAGCTGACCGAGACCGTCCTTCTCACGGAAGAGAAGACTGCTTCGGCGCCGTTGAGCCGCCTGAGGCAGCGGGGAGTGTCGATTGCTTTTGATGATTTCGGGACCGGATACGCGACTTTCAGCATGCTCAAGTCGATGCCCGTCACCCGCCTTAAGATCGACCGCTCTTTCATCAGCGCCGGGCTGATGGCCCGGGAGGATCTCGCCGCCGTCGAAGCGATCATGGTCCTGGCTCGCGGGTTCGGGCTCAAGGTCACGGCCGAGGGCATCGAAACCGCCGAACAGGCCGCAATCGTCAAGAGCCACGGCTGTGCCGAAGGCCAGGGATACATCTTCGGGCGCCCGATGCCGGCAGACGCTTTCGAAAGGATGCTTCGGGCCCAGTGATCCGGCACGCAGTGGCTTCTGCGTCGGGTCGCCTCCCGCCGCAGTCGCGCAATTGCGTGGCAGTGCAGGCCGTGTCAGCAAAGCGCGAGGCAGCCGCGGGTGCGTTTCCGGGTCAGGCTACGGTGGTGGTCGGTCGGGCAGTTCCCCTTCTGCCCGATAGGGGGTATCGACAGTTGCGCGCGCTGGATCGCCAGCACACCAACTTCAGGAGCAGTCCATGACTACCGACAATGCAAAATCCCCCCCGTTCCGTGCTGACCACGTGGGCAGCCTCCTGCGTCCTGCCGCCATCGCCCAAGCCCGCGCCGCCGGGGTCTCGGGCGAGGCGCTGCGCGAGATCGAGGACGCCGAGATCCCGCGGCTGATCCAGCGTCAGGAAGAGATCGGCCTGCCCGTCGTCACGGATGGCGAAGCGCGGCGGGCCTTCTGGCACTACGACTTCATGGGGATGCTCGACGGGATCGAGTTCGAGGAAAAGACAGGCGCGGGCCTCGGGTTCAAGGGCGCCGACATCAGCCTCTTTCCCGTCTGCAACGGTCAGCTCGCCTTCCCCGCAGATCACCCGATGCTGGACCATTACCGCTTCGTGGCCGAGCGCACCAAGGTCTGCCCCAAGATCTCGATCCCCGGGCCCTCGGCGATCCATTTCCGGGTGACGCCCGAGACGATCCGGCACGAGCCGTACAAGGATCACGAGACGTTCTTCGCCGGCATCGTCGATGCCTATAAGGATGCGGTCGCGGCCTTCTACGAAGCCGGCTGCCGCTATCTGCAGCTCGACGACATCTTCTTTGCCTATCTCTGTGACGAGACGCAGCGCGAGAAGCGCCGCGAGATGGGGCAGGACCCGGACTGGCTGATCGAGCGCTACGGCTGGATGCTGAACGAGGCGATCAAGGATCGTCCGAGCGACATGACCATCGGGATGCACATGTGCCGCGGCAACTTCCGCTCGAGCCACGTCGCTTCCGGCGGATACGAAGCGGTGGCCGAAGCGATCTTTGGTGCCGACGTGGACGTCTACTTCATGGAGTACGATACCGAGCGGGCAGGGGGGCTCGAGCCCCTGCGCCTGCTGCCCAAGGGCAACAAGCGCATCATGGCCGGCTTCATCACCACCAAGACGCCCGAGCTCGAGGAGATGGACTGGCTGAAGCGCAAATTCGACGAGGCCTCGGCCTACGTGGACCTCGATCAGCTGGGAATCGCGCCGCAATGCGGATTCTCCTCGACCGAGCACGGAAATGCGGTGACCGAGGACGACCAGTGGCGCAAGCTGGAGCGCGTCGTGACACTCGCGCGTGACATCTGGGGCAGCGTCTAACGCGCGGGCGAGATCCCTCATAGGCACGCGCGCTTCTGGACGAGGCCGCGTGCCGCAGGGCGTCGAGATGCCGTCGGCGACCGGCTCGAGCGCTCCCTTTCATAGGGCTGGTGCAAGGGAAGACCGGAGTCATCTGTGGAGCAGGGCCGAGTATCGGCTTCGACCCGATCCAGAGCGGCGCGCTTCTCTGCGGAATTGTGCGGCTGGGCCGAACCAGCAAGATGTCTGCTTCAGGCTGGGCCGGCCGACCGCGTCTCAGCCTGGAGTGCCGCCGTTATCGGCGCCGGTGCCTATCGCGCGCGTGCCATGGCATGACGATGCCATGCTGGTGGCGAGGCCCCAAGGACCCCTTCAAAGGTGAGACCGCTAACCCGCACGCGGATGGGCGGGTTCGAGAGCTGAAGGCCAGGCAACGCGGCGATCAAACCCGGTGTTGTTTCCCGATGGGCAGCCACACGGTTTCGCGTCACATTGGGCACGGCGAACTAGGGTCCGCTCGGAGGGGAGAAGAAATTTGCCAGTACTTGCAGCCATCTTGACGCCGCTCGGCGCGGTAAACGTATGGACCTTGGCGCTTGGCCGCGCCGTCGCGCTCTGCGCTCTGGCGGCGATGGTCGCGGTCATCCTGCTGCAGGTCTGGTATCGTTACGTCATGGGTGCGGCCCTGCCCTGGCCGGACGAGGCGGCGCGGTTCCTGATGCTTTGGATGACGGGCCTCGCCGCGCCCACGGCCTACCGGCAGTCCGGTTTCGTCGCTATCGACATGGTGCGCGACCTGCTGCCGGGGCGTCTGGCGTCGATCCTCGCGCTGATGCTGCTGGCAATGTCGCTCTGTGTTCTCGTCCTGGGCATCCAGCTTGGTTGGGACCACGTCCAGTCGGGGTGGCTCTTCAACTCGTCCTCGCTGCGACTGCCGCTCGACCTCGTGGGCGGCAGCTCGGTTCGCCTCAAGCTCGCCTGGATGTACATGTCGGTTTGGGTCTGCATGGTCCTGCTGACCAGCGTCAACGTCGAGCTGATCCTGCGCGAGATTGTCCGGATCGGCGGGCGGGCGGACGCGCTGTCCCCGATCCGCCATGCCGACCTGCCCGAGGCCGAGTAATGCTGATCTGGTTCCTGCCCGTCTTCCTGACGCTTCTGATGATCGGGCTGCCGGTCTTCTTCGCCCTCCTGTTTGCGCCCGGTGCGCTGCTGTGGTTTGCCGGGCAGGAGCGTGACCTCGCCCTGCTTTACCGCAACCTCTACAACGGCATGGACAGCTTCCCGCTGATGGCGCTGCCGTTCTTCCTGCTCGCGGGCGAAATCATGAATCGCGGCGGCATCACCGAGCGGCTGGTGGCTTTCGCACAGGCGTTCATGGGGCATCTCAGGGGCGGCCTCGCCCACGTCAACATCCTGTCGTCGATCCTGTTCGCGGGACTGTCGGGATCGGCGGTGGCCGACACCTCCGCGCTCGGCTCGACCCTGATCCCGGCGATGGAGAAGCAGGGATATACCCGCCGCTTCGCCGCTGCGATCACCGCCGCCTCGTCGGTCATCGGCCCGGTAATCCCGCCTTCGGGGATTATGATCATCTACGCCTACGTCATGGGCCAGTCGGTTGCCGCCCTGTTCCTTGCCGGCATCGTTCCGGGCCTGCTGGTCGGGATCGGCCTGATGATCATGGTCCGCTTCATGGCGAACCGCTACGACCTGCCCAAGGCCGAACGCGTGGTGCCAGGCGACGTCACCATCGCCCCGGTCGAGCACTGGGTCAGCTTCGTGCTGCTGCGCGCCAACCTCGCCGGGCTGCTCTGGCTCGTCACGCGCCTCCTGCCCGACGGCCCGTGGAGCGGCGGCTGGCCGGTCTTCGTCGCCCTGCTGATCCCCGCGCATCTCGTGTTGCTGGCCTATCGCCGCCGCGTCTCGCCCGAGTATCGCATCGTCTACAAGAAGGCCGTGGCGCCCCTGCAGACCCCGATCATCATCCTCGGCGGCATCCTGCTGGGCGTCTTCACCCCAACCGAGGCCGCGGCCGGTGCGGTGCTCTATGCCCTGGTAATCTCGTTCGGGGTGCTGGGCACGATGACGCTTTCGGACCTCGGGGCCGTGCTGCGCCGGTCGGCCATCGCCTCGGCCACGGTGCTGCTGCTGGTGGGGGCCGCGGTGTCGTTCAAGACCGTCGTCAGCCTCAGCCACGCCCCCGAAATCCTGGCCGATTTCATCCTCGGCCTCTCTGAAAACCCGCTGACGCTGCTGTTTCTCATCAACGTGCTGCTCTTCGTGGTCGGCATGTTCCTGGATGCCGGGCCGGCGATCATCATCCTGGGGCCGATCCTGGGACCAGTCTTCACCTCGCTCGGCGTCGATCCGGTGCATTTTGCCATCATCATGAGCGTCAACCTGACCGTGGGACTGGCCACGCCGCCGATGGGGCTGGTGCTTTTCGTGACCTCCGCGGTGTCGGGCGAGCGGGTCGAGACGATCTCGAAGGCCATTCTTCCCTTCATTGCGGTGGAGATCCTTGTCATCCTGCTTGTCACCTACATCCCGGCCCTGTCGCTGACGGTTCCGCGCCTGACGGGATTCCTGAACTGAACGTCCAAGGGGAGGACACGATGCTGAAGCGAACGCTACTCACGGGCCTGATGGCCGCGTCACTGGTTGCAGGGGCGGCCCACGCCCAGGAATACACCCTGCGCGCCACCGCGAACTCGAACGAGCAGGACGAGGATTACGACGGCCTCGTCGTCTTCAAGGACTATGTCGAGAAGGCGTCGAACGGGGCCATCGAGGTCGAGCTGTTCATCGGCACGCAGCTTTGCGCAAACGGCGCCGAGTGCATCCAAGGCGTGGCGGACGGCTCGATCGACATCTTCGTCGCCACGAGCGGCGGGGCCGCGGGAATCTTTCCCTACATCCAGGTCTTCGACCTGCCTTATCTGATGCGCGATGACCGCGTGGCCGAGGCTGTTCTGACCGATCCAGAGTTCGTCGGTACGCTGCGCGACATGGCGCTGGAAAGCTCGGGCGACACGGTCCGCGTCATGACGGTCGGCAACACGGGCGGGTGGCGCAACTTCGCCAATACCGAGCGGCGGATCGCGACGCCCGAGGACCTCGAGGGGCTCAAGATCCGCACGGTGGTCGCCGAACTGCCGCAAGAGGTGGTCTCGACCCTCGGCGCGTCGCCGACGCCCGTACCTTGGCCCGAACTCTTCACGTCGCTGCAGACCGGCGTCGTCGAAGGGACCAAGAACGGAATCACCGACATCATGAACATGAAGTTCCCCGATGCCGGGCTGACCTACCTGACGCTCGACGGGCACGCCTACATGGCCGCGATCTGGCTGATGAACAACGAGACGTTCCTGTCGATGCCCGAGGAGTTGCGTCGCGTCGTCGTCAACGGCTTCGCCGAATTGCAGCAGGCGACTTTCGCCTCGCCCAAGCGCAAGCAGATCGAAGCCTACGAGGCGTTCACCGAGGCGGGCGGCGAGATCTACGTCCCGACTCCGGCCGAGATGCAGGCCTTCGCCGAGGCTGCCGCACCCGTCTACGACTGGTTCGAGGCGAATATCGAGGGCGGTACCGAAATGCTCGACGCCCTACGTGCCAGCGCCGCCCGCGCCGAAGAACAGATCGACGCGGAGATGCAGGTCGCTATCCAGTAGAGCGCGGTCTTGCGGCGCCCCAAGGGGCGCCGCTTCCTCGGTGCTGGCGGCACGCGCTGCGCGGGGCGCCAAGCTTCCAGCCCGATACCTTGAGCGTTCGTGGGGCGTTCGGTCCCATTGTCCGTTCATATCCCCTCATTCCCGGTCTGCTCAGTCGCTCCGAACGACGGAGCCAACGCGGACGCGTGTCCTGTAGCAGCTGCCCCCCCCCCCCGCCGACATTTTTCAGGCTGGAATTGCGCCTGTTGACAGAGCCTCGCGCTGCGGTAAGGTTTTGTAGGACAAATGGGGGGAGGACTCGATGCGGGTTTCAGCCGCGATCCATCGCGCATTCGAGATCAGTAAGATCGACGACCGGCTTTACGCCGCTTTTATCGAGCACATGGGCCGAGCGATCTATTCGGGCATCTATGAACCCGGACATCCCGAGGCGGACGAGCATGGCTTCCGCAAGGACGTTGCGCAGATGGTGCGTGACCTGAATATCCCGGCGATCCGCTACCCTGGCGGCAATTTCGTGTCGGCCTACAACTGGGAAGACGGGATCGGCCCGAAAGAGGATCGCCCCGTTCGCCTCGACCTCGCCTGGCGCAGCAAGGAAAGCAACCAGGTCGGTATCAACGAGTTCGCCACCTGGGCCGAAAACGTGGGCATCGACATGATGCTGGCGGTCAACCTCGGCTCGCGCGGCATCTCGGATGCGCGCAACTTCGTGGAATACGTCAACCATCCGTCGGGCACCTACTGGTCCGACCTGCGCCGCAGCCACGGGGTCGAGAAGCCATATAACGTGAAGATGTGGTGTCTCGGGAACGAGATGGATGGTCCCTGGCAGATCGGCCACAAGGAAGCCAAGGAATACGGGCGCCTCGCCGACGAAACCGCAAAGGCGCTGCGCCAGCTGACGCCGGGTGCCGAAATGGTGGTGTGCGGGTCGTCGAACGACGAGATGCCGACCTATCCCGAATGGGAGCGCGGTGTTCTGGAAGAGTGCTACGAGAATGTCGACTACATCTCGCTGCACAAGTATTTCGGCAATTCCAGCCGCGATACGCTGAACTTCTTCGGCAAGGTCGAGGAAACCGGTCGCTACATCCAATCCATCGCCGGCGTGATCGATTTCGTAAAGGCCAAGAAGCGCGCCAAGAACGATGTCTATATCTGCTTCGACGAATGGAACGTCTGGTACCACAAGCGCGAGCAGGACTCGAAGAACTGGAAGAGCTGGGACTGGCCCGAGGCGCCCGCGCTGCTGGAAGAGGACTACAACTTCGAAGATGCGCTCTTCATCGCTTGCCTCTTGAACGAGTTCATCCGCCGATCCGACCGGGTGAAGATCGCCTGCATTGCGCAGCTGGTGAATGTGATCGCCCCGATCCGTGCCGAAAAGGACGGCGCGGCCTGGAGGCAGTCGATCTACTGGCCCTACCAGTTGGCGTCGCTCTACGGGCGCGGCACGGCGCTGCGCGTGTCGGTCGACGGGCCGACCTACGACTGCAGCGTCGCCGACGACGTACAGTATCTAGACGTCGCCGCGACCCATGACACCGCGGGCGGCACCGTGGCGCTGTTCCTGGTGAATCGGCACCTGACCGAAGAGGCGGACCTGCGGCTGTCGCTCACCGGGTTCGAGGGCGCACATGTCATCGACCACCAGGTGATGGAAGGGCACGACCTGCGCGCGACGAACGGGCCGGACAGCGAGGCCATCGCGCCGACGCAGGGCGCCGGATTGGGAGTCGAGGACGGGGTGCTCGGCGGTAAGCTGGCGCCGCTGTCCTACCATGTCGTCCGGCTCAGCGTGTAAGCCATGTCGGGCGTCAAACTCACCAACGTGCAGAAATCTTTCGGGGCCGTGGACGTCATCAAGGGCGTCTCCCTTGAGGTCCCGAAGGGCGAGTTCGGTGTCTTCGTGGGCCCGTCAGGCTGCGGAAAGTCTACGCTGCTGCGCATGATCGCAGGGCTTGAGGATACCAGCGGCGGCAAGATCGAGATTGGCGGCCGCGACGTGACGAACGTCGAGCCCGCGAAGCGCGGCGTCGCGATGGTGTTCCAGTCCTACGCGCTCTATCCGCACCTGAGCGTGGCCGACAACATGGGCTTCTCGTTGCGGCTGGCCCGCGCCCCCCGCGCCGAGCGAGAGGAAAAGGTACGCGAGGCGGCCAGAATCCTGCAGCTGAGCGACCACCTGGACAAGAAGCCCTCGGCCCTTTCCGGCGGACAGCGGCAGCGGGTCGCCATCGGGCGCGCGATCGTGCGCGAGCCCGACGTGTTCCTGTTCGACGAGCCTCTGTCAAACCTCGATGCCGAGCTGCGCGTCCAGATGCGGCTGGAACTCACGCGCCTGCACCGGCAGATCGGGGCGACGATGATCTACGTCACCCATGACCAAGTCGAGGCGATGACGCTGGCTGACGACATCTTCGTGCTGAAGGGGGGCCACGTCATGCAGTCGGGGCGGCCCCTGACGCTGTATGACGACCCGGACAACCGCTTCGTGGCGGGCTTCATCGGCTCGCCTGCCATGAACTTCATCGACGCCGTCGTCAGCCACAGCGATGAAACGGGGATCACCGCCCGAGGCGAAGATGGCGAGCTTCGCGTTGCGCTCGACGGAGCCAAGCCGGGGGAGGGGACAAAGCTCGTGCTGGGCGTGCGCCCCGAGCACCTGTCGCCGGTCGAGAGCGGCGGTCTTCCTGTCACGGTGGAGGTCGCCGAAGAGCTTGGCGGGAACTCCTACCTGCACACGCGCTCGGCCTCCGGTGCCGATCTGGTCTTCGAACGGCGCGGTAGCCGTGATCGCCTGGAGGGGCAGACGCTGCGCCTCGATGCGCCGCCGGACAAGGTTTTCGCCTTCACGCCTGACGGCGTGAGGCTTCGGTAGGTTCTGCCCGAACGGCAGGGCCAGAGGGAGGGGACGCGTCGGTGCGCGGCCCGGTTCAAGGAGGAGAACCGAATGAAACTTACGACATTTGCACGAATTTCCGCTTTTGCAGCGCTCGCAGGGACGGCGATGCCGGCCTATGCCCAGCAGACCGTGACGTGGTGGGACTTCTTTGCCGGCGGCGACGGCGTACGGATGAAGGCGCTCATCGAGCAGTTCAACGAAGAGCATCCGGACATCCAGATCGAAGCCACCACGCTGGAATGGGGTGTGCCGTTCTACACCAAGATCCGCACGTCTGCCGCCGTCGGCGCCGGACCGGACCTGATGACCTACCACCTGTCGCGCTTGCCCCTCGGCTTGGACGAAGGGGTGCTGACGCCGATCACCGAAGCCGACATGGAAGCGGCCGGGCTGAGCGAAGACGACTTCTTCGAGCGCTCGATCAACGCGGCCAAGGGGCCCGATGGCACGCTCTACGCCGTGCCCTTCGATATCCATTCGATCGTGCTCTACTACAACAAATCCTACCTTGAAGGGACGCGCTTCCTCGATGACGAGGGCAACCTGACGGGCATCGAAAACCTCGACGACTTCGAAGAGGCGATGCAGGCCGCGGCCGATAACGGGTCGGAAACGCCGGTGACCTACGCGACGGGTGACGATGGCGGCGCCTACCGTGTCTTCTATACGCTGCTCGCCCAGCAGGGCGGCACGCTGATCTCGGAGGACGGCGAGGTGCTGCCCGGCGACAGCACCGAGAAGGCGATCCGCGCGGTCGAGATCATGACCAACTGGCAGGAGCAGGGCTGGCAGCCCGAGCAGGCGCTCTACGAGGCTTCGGTCGCGCTGTTCACGTCGGGTCAGTCCGCGTTCCAGCTCAACGGGGTGTGGGAAGTGCCGACGATGAAGGACCTCGAGGCGGACGGCTCGCTCGGGTTCGAATGGGGCGCGGTCGAGGTGCCCCAGCTGATGGACACCCAGACCACCTGGGCCGACAGCCACGCCTGGGCGATCCCGGTCCAGGGCGACGAAGAAATGTCCGCCGAAAAGCGCGAGGCCGTCATGGAAGTGGTCGGCTGGATGGAGAAGAACGCGATCCAGTGGGCCGACGCCGGGCACATCCCCGCCTACAAGCCGGTCGCCGAAAGCGCCGAGTTCGAGGCGATGGAACCCAACGCCACCTACGCCGAACTGGCCGAGGACGCGACCTACGATCCGCGCAGCATCGTCGCCGGGGTGGCCTCGCCGACCTATGACGCCGCGCTGAACATCATCTCGCCGGCGGTGCACGGTTACCTGTCGCCCGAGGATGCGGTCGAGCAGATGAAGGTCGAACTTCAGAACCGCATGCAGTGACGACCGGCCCTTGCGCGCAACCTGCCGCGCGGGGGCTTCTCAAAGACTTGGGAGGAGATCTGACGACATGGCCATGATCCGGAACAGATCGCGACACAGGCTCGTGGCGTTCTCGCTGATCCTGCCCTTCGTGGCTATCTTCGCGCTGGTGTTCGCCTACCCGATCGTCGAGGTCGTCCGCATGAGCTTCACCGATGCGCCGCTGATCGGCGGCGGCAACTGGGTGGGGTTCGCGAACTACGAAAGGCTGTTCTCGGACCGGCTCTTCTACACCTCCCTGAAGAACAACGGATATTTCGTGCTGCTGACGGTCGTGCCGACGACCGCGCTCGCCCTCGTCATCGCGTTGGCCGTCAGCCGTCTTTCGGGCAGGATGCAGGCGCTGGCGCTGGTGCTTTTCTTCACGCCCTATGTGCTGCCGGTGTCGGTGGTCACGCAGATCTGGGCCTGGATGCTCGACTTCCAGTTCGGCATCCTGCAGCCGATGATCGAGTTCTTCACCGGCAAGCGCGTGCCCGTCTTCAAAAACCCGTTCTGGGTCATGCCGTCTGTGGCGGTCGTGACGATCTGGTGGACGAACGGCTTCAACGTGCTGCTTTTCATCGCCGGGCTGCGTAACATCCCCGAGGAGCTCTACGAGGCCGCCAAGCTTGACGGTGCGACGCGGCGCCAGCTCTTCTTCAGGGTGACGTGGCCGCTTCTGTGGCCGGTCACGGCGCTGGTGCTGACCTTGCAGCTGATCCTGCAGCTCAAGATATTCGACCAGATCTACCTCTTGTCCGAGGGCGGCCCGTTCAACTCCAGCTATGTGCTGCTGCTCATGGTCTATCGCGAGGCCTTCCAGCTGAACAACGGCGGCTACGCGGCCGCGATCTCGCTGGTGCTGTTCCTGTTGATCGTGGTGATCTCGGTGCTGCAGTTCCAGGTGCTTCGGATCGGGGGAAGAAACAGATGACCCGCAAGACTCGCCTTGAGAATGGTGTGCTGACCTGCATCACGTTGCTTGCCGGTCTGATCTGGATCTTCCCGCTCTACTGGGCCTTCGTCACGTCGGTCAGGACCGAGAACCGGGTGGTCTCGGCCGATGCGGGCCTGCTGCCGGACGAGCTGAACCTGTCGTCCTATGTCGACGCCCTGTTCAACACGAGCCTCATGGACTGGTACATCAACTCCATCGGCACCGCGGTCATCATCACGGCCGTCGTCCTGCTGACCGGCATGATGTGCGCCTATGCGCTCAGCCAGATGGAGTTCCCCGGCCGCCGCGTGCTCTACCTCGTCGTGCTGGCCAGCTTCATGGTGCCGGCGCAGGCGCTGGTGGTGCCGCAATTCGTGCTGATGAACGACCTCCACCTGATCAACCGCTGGGGCGGGATCATCCTGCCGCAGCTTGTCGTGCCGGTGGTCATCATCGTCTACAAGCAGTTCTTCGACGCCGTCCCGAAGGAGATGAAAGAGGCCGTGGTGCTGGACGGGGGCGGCGACTATACGCTTCTGTTCAAGGTCTACCTGCCGCTGAACTGGGGCATCACGACCGCCCTGGGGATCATCACCTTCATCATGTCGTGGAACGCGTTCCTGTGGCCCTTCCTCGTCGTGACGACCGAGGACATGATGACCATCCCCGTGGGCATTACTCAGGTGAACGACTCGTTCGGCGTCGCCTACGCGCGGATCATGTCGGTGGCGCTGCTGGCCGCGGCGCCGGTGGTGATCGCCTACCTGATCTTCCAGAAGCGTGTGACCGAGGCGGTGATGATCTCGTCCGGGGTGAAGGGCTAGAGGCCGCGCTCAGATCTTGAGCGTCGGCAGCCCCAGATCAAAGACCGTCGTGCCCTTGGAATCGAGCAGCGCGGTGTCGACGAGTTCCGTCATCAGCTTGCGCACGCCGTTCGGGTCGCGCGCCTCGATCCGCTCGAAGACGGCGGCGTGCTCCTCGACCGGGTTGCGCGTATGCGGGTGGGGCATATCGCGATAGCGGAAGGCGGTCGTATAGGCGACCGCGGCCGTGATCCCGGACTCGAGCGACAGCAGCACCGGGTTGTGCGAGCTGATCAGGATCGCGCGGTGAAAACTTGCATCGGCGGCGTGCCAGCTGTCCTCGGTCATGTCGCAATATCGCATCGCGTGCAGCGCCTCGCGAAAGAGCTCAAGGTCCTCTTCGGTCCGCCGCTCGGCGGCAAAGGCGGCGGCGGGCGGTTCGATCATCGCCCGCATCTCGTAAAGGGCGCGGATGTACCAGTCTGGCGGGGCGCCGCTTTCAAAGCTCCAGCGGACCACATCGGGATCAAGAAGCGACCAGTTTTCCCGCGGTGTGACCCGCGTTCCGCTGCGCGTGCGGGTGACGAGCATGCCCTTGCCGGCCAGACGTCTCAGCGCCTCGCGATAAGCGCCACGGGACATCCCGGTCTCTTCGAGAAAGTCCATCTCTTTGGGGATGCGCTGCCCGCTGGGAAAGGTGCCCGAGACGATCTTGCGCCCCAGCCAGTCGGCGATCGACTCGTTCTTTTTCTTTTCTGGCCACGCCGTCTGGTCGAGGGCGACAGTCAGGCCGGGAAATTTGTCTGACACCAACAGAAGATATCGCTGCAAGGCAGCCTGTCAATTCGGGCGGAATGTGCGGACGGTAGCCAGGGTCGCAAGTTCTGCGCTTGAGGGTCCCGCCGTGATTCTGCTGCCTCAGCCATGGCGCAGCAACGGGATCTGGGATCTGACCTGAGCCCCGTATCTTCCTCCAGTTTGTGCCAAGCGCAAGAAGATGATCGATCCCACCGCGAGGCTGAGCGTCAACCGTCAAGCTATCGGGACAAGGATCAGCCGGAGCAGCGTCTACTAAAACCAGCGCCTGTTTCGGATGCCGACCTGAAGCTGATGCACCGGATCGTTGAGCTGCACATGGAGTTCCCGTTCGCGCGTAGCCGGATGTTGCAAAGGCTGCTGGTGCAGGAGGGGTCTTAGGTCTGGTTGCTGCACATTGCCACGCTAATGAACCTCAAGGGGATCGAGGCGCTCTATCGCAAGCCGAACGTCTCCAAACCGGCGGCGGGATACAAGGCCTACCCCTATCTGCTCCGGAAACTGCCCATCAACCGCCCTAACCAGGGCTGGGCGGTGGACATCATCTACATTCCCGTGGCGCGGGGCGTCAACTGGCTGCCTGCCGTGCTGGACTGGTTCACCCGGCGCGTCCTGGACTTTCGGGTGTAGATCACGCTGGGGGTAGATTTTTGCATATAAGCTGTGGAGGAGGCGCTGACGAAACACGGTGCGCCCGAGATTTTCAATACCAATCACAGGCCAACCAGTCCACCTCGACCGACGTCTTCAAGGTGGCTGGCGAAACAACCTCCTCATCGAGCGCCTCTGGCGGACCATCACATACGAGGAAAACTACCTGAAGGCCTATGGCAGCGTCTCGGAAGCCCGAGCCGGGATCGGCTGCAATCTCGACTTCTAAAACAACCGGCGGCCTCATTCATCGCTTGGCGGGAAAATGCCCGATCAAGCTCACTTCAACCAGCCGATGTCCGATGTTGCAGCGGAAAGAACGAGATGGTCTTCTCTTAGAAGACGCCCGGAACCGATTCACCTCTCAAGTCAGGTGCCCCTTAGGCTCAGGACTCATTGATTTAGAGCCAGAACAAGACCGTTGCTGCGAGGGCGATCGCTGTCAGGAAGACCTTTGGGCACCGATCGTAGCGAGTGGCGACGCGGCGCCAGTCCTTCAGGCGCCCGAACATGATCTCGATCCTGCTGCGGCGCTTGTAGCGGCGTTTGTCATATCGGACCGGCTTGTCGCGCGACTTCCGCCCCGGGATGCAGGGGGTAATTCCCCTATCGACAAGGTCTTCGCGGGACCAGTCGGCATCATATCCGCGATCTCCCAGCAGCCATTCTGCCGGTGGCAAACTATCCATCAAAGCCCTGGCCCCGGTATAGTCGCTGACCTGACCGGCTGTGATGAAGAAACGGATCGGACGCCCGATACTGTCGGTGACGGCATGAAGCTTCGTGTTCATCCCACCTTTCGTCCGCCCGATCAGCCTGCCACGCCCCCCTTTTTCAACCGCAGGCTGGAAGCCGTGCGATGTGCTTTGAGATAAGTTGCGTCGATCATGATCGTCTTCCGTTCCGTGCCCTCGGCTGCCAACCCTTCCATGATCCTGGCGAACACACCCCGTTCGCAGCTGCGCTGCTCACCTCCACCGCTTCCACCGGTTGTAGAGCGTTTTCGGCGGCCCATACTCGCTGGGGGCATCGCACCAGCGCACCCCATTGCGGTTGATGAATATTATGCCGCTCAGGACCCGTCTGTCATCGACACGGGGACGGCCATGGCTCTTCGGGAAATACGGGTGAAGGCGCGCCATCTGCGCTTCGTTCAGCCAGAACAGGTTGCTCATGCACGTGGTCTCCTTGCGGAGCCTGAATCACGAGCGTCGTCCGCGATCAATGGGTCCTGAGCCTAGGGGCGGTCGCACGCGCGCCCACGGCTGCGGGATCCACCCAACATCCGCTGAAGCCTGAACGTTGCGAGCGAAGCGCTCGCCGACGGGCGCCGTGCGGGGCAGCCTTAGACAACCTGCGGTTTCTCCGAAAATGAGAGGCGGGAAACAGATCAGATCACGTTCCCGCTTCACCCAACCGGCTAGCCGGCTCGGACGCTGCGCTGGCAGGAGAGCAGGTTGAGCCACTCCCGAAACGCCGAAGCCTCCAACGGTTTGGAGAAGTGATATCCTTGCGCCTCGTCGCATCCCATGCCGGCAAGGATCGCCGCCGCCGCTGCCGTCTCGACACCCTCGGCCACCACGCGAAAACCCAGGTCGTGTGATAGAGCGACCATCGACCGCACCAGCGTCTGCTCTCGTTCGTGCTCGTTCAGGTCACGGACGAAGGACTGGTCGATCTTGACGACCTGCACCGGCAACCGCTGGAGGTAAGCCAGGCTGCTGTACCCCGTGCCAAAGTCATCGAGCGCTAGCTGCACACCAGCCGAGTTCAGAGCCAGCAGTTGTTCCGTTGCGCGGGCGATGTTTTCCATCCCGGCGCTCTCCGTCACCTCCAACTCGACAAGGCCCGGATGAAGACGGTGCTCTGCCAGGCAAAGCTGCACACGTTCGGCAAAGTCGCTCTCTTCCAGATTTGCCGCGGACACGTTGATCGAGAGCCGGAGGTCCAGACCGCCTGCTTGCCAAGCCGAAAGCTGCCGCATGGCAGTCCGAAGGACCCACTCTGTTGCGGGCTTGGCAAGCGACGTCTGCTCAACGATTGGAATGAACTCTTCGGGAGACACCGCTCCCAGAACAGGATGGGTCCAGCGCAGCAAGGCCTCGGCGCCGATGCACTGCCAGGACATCAGGTCGATGCGCGGCTGAAAGACGAGTCTCAGCTGATCCGGCGCCTCCAGTGCCGCGCCGAAATCGCTCAGCAGCTCGAACCGGCGCGCGTGAACGCGGTCGCGGTCAGGCGAGTAGACGCTGATGATGTTGCCTGTTGCACGCGCATCCTGCGCGGCACTGTAGGCCCGGCGCAATATATCCCGCGGGCTCGTGGTCCCGAGGACGATTGGGGTGACGCCGATGACGGTATCGACGGCGAACCGCACGCTCGAGATGCTTCGGCCATCGATGAGCATCGACGTGAGCAACGCGAGATATGACTCCGGATCCTGGTCCGGGGGAGACAGGAACGCAAATTGTGTGGCGGCCACGTGATAAGCCGTCCGCTCTGGACCCAGAGCGGCGCGAAGCGCCATGGCTGCCTGTTGCACCAGGTCGTCCGTGAACGACGGGCCGATGACGCGCAGGCCGTTGTCGAGTTGGTCGTTGCGCGCCAGATCCAACAGCACCGCGCAGCGGCGCTGACCCGCCTGATCCCGGCCGAGATCTTCCGTGTCGTCCAGGAACTGGGTTCTGTTGGGAAGTCCGCTTGACGGATCGATCCGGCCGAACGCGTGCTGCATCTCGATTTGGGCCATGACGATGTCGGCCAGATCGGCGAGGCTGGCCATCTCAGTGTCCGAGGTCTCACGTGGCTCGGTGCCGAGCACGCAGAGCGAGCCAAGCCCGAAGCCGTCGCGGGTCATGAGCGGAACCCCGGCATAGAAGCGGACGCCTGTTCCCGCTAGGAAGCTGTCTGCGTAATGATCGTCCGCGAGCAGATCGGGAATGATCAGCGCTGCGCTTGTCACCGCGACGTCAGCGCAAGGAGCTTTCTCGCGCGGGATGCTGTCGTGCTGCACGCCAACGCGCGACTTGAACCACTGTCGATCATGGTCGGTGAGCGACACAGCCGAGATGGGCAGACCGAAAATCTGCGCCGCCATCCGCGTGATGCGGTCAAAGCTCGCACTCGACGGCGTGTCCAGCAGGTTGAGCTGGTAAAGCGCATCAAGGCGCGCATCTTCGTTTTGGCGCATGGTCCAGACCTCCTTGCATCCGACTGTAGGCTGCAAAAACGATGCGAACTGTTAAGAAAGCGGCACTTTCAGAGCAAATAACTCACGCACCCAGCGAAATTTGCGGGCGAATTTCTGGACCTGCCGATGAGGCGGCAGCCAACGCTTCGGGCTGCATTTCTGCGGCCTGATCATCGTTTCATGCGTCAGCCGCTGATGGTGACCGCGATCCTTCCGCAGCTTCCGAAACGCCTCCGTCCTCGCCATCAGCGGCCACCGCTCAACAGAGTCCGTGATCGCGGGACCGAGCGTTGAACATCGGCTCGGACAGGTTCACCATGTGCGGCAAGGCCGAGCCCCTTGGACGGGCGACGTCGGCCTGATCAACGAAAGGGGCTGGCTGTGATCGACTGGACCGGGCTTTTGCTGGGCGCCACGGGCCTGGCGCTGGGCGGTATCCTGAAGGGCGCGACGGGCGCGGGGGCACCCGTGCTGGCGGTGCCGCTGTTGGCGATGCTCTACGACGTCAGGCTGGCGGTTGCGCTGCTGACATTGCCGAACCTCGTCTCGAATGTCTGGCAGGGGTGGAGCTACCGCCGGCACCTTCCCTCACGTGCGCTCGTCTTCGGCTTTGCGCTTGGCGGAGCTTTGGGCGCAGGAGTGGGAACGGTGATGCTGGTCAGCCTGCCCTCGGATCTTCTGATGCTCGGGGTGGCCGCGGCCGTTCTGCTCTATGTGGCGTTCCGGCTGGCCCGGCCCGACTGGAGCCTCGCGATGAAAGCTGCCGTCCGCCTCGCCCTTCCTGCCGGATTTGCGGGCGGGGTGCTGCAGGGGGCAACCGGTCTGTCGGCGCCGGTCTCCATCACCTTCATGAACGCGATCCGGATGGAACGCGGCGCATTTATCTCGGCGATCTCGGTGTTCTTCGCGCTGATGTCGGTGATCCAGATTCCGCTTCTGATGGCATGGGGCGTGCTGACGCCCCTCCGCGCGGCGCTGAGCGTCGGGGCACTTGTTCCACTTCTGGCGGCAATGCCCGTGGGTGCCGCCCTTGCGCGGCGGGTGTCGCGCACTGTATTCGACCGGATCATCCTGGGGCTGCTCACGCTGATCGCCCTGCGGATAGGAATCGGCGCTATTCTTGCCCTACGGTAGGTACAGCGCTTCCCAGACATCGCGTCATGGAAGGCGCTGACGAAACAGGGGGTGGCTTCGCAGCTGTCGTCTACGGCGTCTTGCCGACGGTGTCGGCCTTGGCGGCTCCGCGTTCGCCGCGTGGCAGGGGATCGCCCGTTGTCGTGTCGGTGGTGGTCTGGTGCTCCATCTCGGAATTGAGCTCTGCCCCGAAGAGGACGATGAACGCCGAAAGCCAGAGCCACGTCAGCAAGATGATGACCCCACCGAGGGCACCGTAAGTCTCGTTGTAGCTGCCGAAGTTTCGCACATAGATCGAAAACGCAATCGAGCCCAGAAGCCAGATGATGGTGCTGACGACTGCGCCGACGCTCACCCATTTCCATTGGGGATTCTCACGCGAAGGGCCGTAGCGATTGACCACTGCAAGCCCGAAGATCGTCAACAGGCCGACGAGCGGCCAACGGCCATAGGTGACGGCAGCCTTGACGCCCTCTGACAGCCCCAGTGCGCCCAGCAGCGCCGGTGCAGCGAGGGTCGCCGTGAAAGCGACGAGGATGCCCACGATCAGGAACAGCGTGAGCGCGAGCGCAGTGACGTTCAGGGCGATGAAACCGCGGCTCTCTTTTTCATCATAGGCGATGTTCATCCCTTCCATCAGCGTCTTCATGCCCTTCGATGCGCTGTAGAGCGACAGCAAGATGCCGCCGGCAGCGGCCAAGCCAACGCCTGTTCCGGCGCCCTCTGCCACTTTGCGCGCCTGCTCTTGCAGGATGGCGGCCGCGTTTTCTGGCAGCACCCCGGCGAGTCCTTCGAGCTGCGCCTCGATCGACGCGGGGTCAAAGATCAGCCCCGCGATCGAGATCAGCGCCGCTATGGCGGGAAAGACGGCGATCAGGCCGAAGAAGGCGACGCCTGCCGACACGATCGAGACATGGTCGGTCGTGATCTCGTCCTTCACGCGCAGCAGGATGTCGCGCCACCCGGGCTTGGGTATCGCCCGTGGACGATCTGCGTGCCGACCTCGATCTTTTGCATCCGCCATGACTGGTCCTTTCTAAGCTCAAATCAACAAGCCGCAGGCTGCCGGAGCGGTTGCATACTGGATGCTCTTTTACGCGGGGCAGGGAGCATTTCGCCCACAACTGGAGGCGTAATAGTGACAGGGGCACATCCGGCGACCCACTTATCCACGAAAGAGAGCAGCTAATAGCGTAAGCCACTGACCCGGCTTAGAATTTCAGAACTTTGCCTCATTTTGCGCTGCCTTTCAGTTTCTACTTCGTCCGGCGGGCATATGGCCAAGAGTGTCCGGCACTAAGCTCGACCTCCGGATCTGGATCTGCGCGATGTTTCTGGTGCGCACATCGAGTAAGGGCATCTCTTCGGTTGCGATGGGCATTGTTGCTGGGGGTAAACCGGAAAACCGCTGTAAGCATCCGGCGTAGGCCGCCGTCAGGCTGCTTGGCGATGCTCTGTGGCTTTC
>NZ_JBELKF010000155.1:0-4947 GCF_042089775.1 Palleronia sp. | reverse complement strand
GAGGGCCGTGAATCATGCGGGCCGCAAAGCCTCAACCTGATTAATGGGTCCTGAGCCTAGCAGGTTCGCGACTTCGCCCGCACCTTCGGTGGTTCGCTCCAGCGTCGGGTCGTGGATCACGACCAGCTCGCCCGCGACTGTCAGGTGAACGTCGAATTCGATGGCATCACACCCCAATTCTGCCGCTTTGCGGAATCCCATCAGCGAGTTCTCGGGCCACAGATTGCGTGCGCCGCGATGTCCCGTGATCGCCGTCATGTATCTCTCCTTCTCAAAGCAATCAGCGGATCGTGGGGTCGAGCTTGTCGCGCAGCCAGTCGCCTACGAGCGAGATCGACAGCGTCGTCAGCATGATCACCACGGCCGGCCCCAGCATGATCCATGGCGCAGTGGTCAGATATTCGCGTCCGAAGCCTACCATGTTGCCGAGGCTCGTATCCGGTGGTTGCACACCCAGCCCGAGGAACGACAGGCCGGATTCCATCAGGATGATCTCGGGGAAAGTCAGCGTCATAGACACGATCAAGGTTGAGGCGACGTTGGGAAGGATGTGGTGAAGGTACACCCGCCGCGGCGTCGCCCCCAGTTGCACCACCGCCGCCGCATAGCCCTGCGCCCCTGCCGAGATGGCGAGCCCGCGGGCGATCCGCGCATAGCGCTCCCACCCGTAAAACCCCATCAGGGCGACAAGCAGGATCATGGACGATCCGAAGAAGGCGAGCACGGCCAGCGACATGATCAGGAAAGGCAGCGCAGCCTGGAAATCCGCCAGCATGACTACGAAATGCTCGACGGCACCCCGGAACTGCGCCGCGAGAAATCCGAGCGTGGTGCCGAAGACGGCCGAAATGATCGTGGCGCCGAACGCGATGACCAGCGAGACGCGGATCGACTGGATCAGGCGGGACAGCACGTCACGCCCCAACTCGTCCGTGCCGAGCCAGTGCCCCGGCGTTCCTGGCGGCGAAAGTCGCGCGGAGAGGTCCATCTGGGTGATCTCGTAGGGCCGGATCAGGTCCGCGAAGACCGCGCAGAGCACCATCAGCGCCAGCCAACTGAGGCCGAAGGCGACAGAGTGTGGAATCCGGAGCTTCGGGCGCAAAGGGACGGCCGGACTGGGGGCCGTTCCGGGTTGGGGGGCAAGAGTCATCTGGCCTCTCCTCTCAATGCGCGGGTTGCGCGCGCAGGCGCGGGTCGAGCCAGCCGTAAAGCAGGTCCACGACGAGGTTCGAAATCACCATCACGGCCGCGATCAACAGAAGGATGCACTGCACCACCGCCAGGTCTCTGTTGGAAACCGAAACGATCAGCAGCCGTCCAATCCCAGGCCAGGAAAAGATAGTCTCCACGACCACCGCCCCGGCGATCAGGGATCCGACCATGAAGCCCGCGATGGTGACGATCGGCACCGCGGCATTGGGAAGGGCATGGCCCCGCACCACGTCGCGCCATGTCACCCCCTTGGCTGAAGCCGTCCGGATGTAGGGCTGGCCCAGCACCTCGATCATGGCCGAGCGCGAGAACCGGGCAAGAATGCCAATGCCCCCGATCGATATGGTTATCGCGGGCAGGATCGCATGTTGCCACGTACCGATCCCCCCCGAGGGCAAGACCCCCAGAGTAACCGCGAAGATCAGCACGAGGACGAGGCCCAAGACGAAGGACGGGATGGTGAAGCCAAGGATGGCAAGGAAGATCACACCGCGGTCGATGGAGCTGTTTCGGTGCAATGCCGCATAGATCCCCGCAGGAATGCCGATCCCGAGCTTCAGGAGCAGCGCGGGAATGGTCAGTTGCAATGTGGCGGGCACGCGCTCGAGAACCAGTTCGATCGCGGACGAGCGATCGCGCATCGACAGGCCGAAATCGCCCGAGAAGATTGCGCCGAGATACGAAGTATATTGCTGCCACAGCGGCGCATCGAGGCCCCATTGCTTGCGGAAGGTGTCGATCACGTCCTGCGGAACGTCGGGACCCAAAAGCACCTCGGCCGGATCGCCGGACATGCGCAGCACGACGAAGGCGAATGTCATCACCGCCAGCACCGTGACCAGCGCGCGCAGCAGACGGAGGGTAACGAAGCGGATCATCGCAGGCTCCTCATGCAGCGCACGTCGCTTGGGCGCCGGGAACATTGTGGCAGGCGGCATCCTGATCGGAGGCAACGCGCTTCAGCGCGGGCGGCTGGCCGCGGCAGATGTCGGTGGCGAAGGAACAGCGTGGATGAAAGGCGCAGCCCTTGGGCCGTCTCGCCGGATCGGGCGGTTCGCCCTGAAGGATCACGCGGCTGTCGAGCTTGCGGCCCGGCTCGGGAACGGACGAGATAAGCGCGCGGGTGTAGGGGTGCCGTGGTGCGTCGAAAACCTCGAAGGCCGGTCCCTCTTCGACGATGCGGCCAAGGTACATCACGGCAACCCGGTCACACAGGTTGCGGACGACTTTCAGGTCATGGCTGATGAAGACCATGCTCAGCTGCCGCTCCTGGCGGAGATCGCGCAGCAGGTTCACCACCTGCGCCTGGATCGACACATCGAGCGCCGAAACAGGCTCGTCGCAAACAAGCAGGTCGGGTGATGTGGCCAGAGCCCGCGCGATTACCACGCGCTGTCGCTGGCCCCCCGACAGTTCGTGTGCGTAGCGCCCGGCCTGATCGGGGCGTAGACCGACGTTCCGCATGAGGTCCTGGACCCGACGAGCGCGTTCTTTCTCATTGCCGAGATCATGAATCTCGAGAGGTTCCCGGATCTGCTGGGCGATGGTGAGCCGCCGGTCCAGTGCGGCCAGAGGGTCCTGGTAAACCATCTGCATTCGTGCTCGCAGCTTCCGCCAGTTCGGCGTCGCGGGCGCGGGCATCGGGACGCCGCCAAACCGGACCTCACCTCCCTGGGCCGGATCGACACCCAGCAGCATCCGGCCGAGCGTCGACTTGCCGGATCCACTCTCACCCACGATCCCGAGGGTTTCACCCGGCATGACCCGTAAGCTCACCCCGTCAACCGCGCGCACCGGCGCAGCTGTAGCGAACAGGCCCTTGCGGCCGTGGTAGATGCGGACAAGCTCGTCCGCCTCGAGCAGCGGGGTCATTGCAGCACGTCCTCTGTCTGGGCAGGCACGTCCGGCTCTGCGGCTAGCGGTTTGAGCGGGTAGGCACAGGCAAGTGCGCGGCCATCGCGCTGCGGCAGGAGCGAGGGGACCTCCTCACTGCAGAACGCCCGGGCGTGGAAGCAGCGGGGCGCAAAGGTACATCCCGAGGGAAGATTGCTCGGATCCGGGACAGTGCCGGGGATCGGCACTAACGGCGTACGCGCACCAAAGAGCCGCGGGAGCGCGTCGAACAAACCGCGCGTGTAAGGGTGTTGCGGGCGATCGAACAGCATGCCGACTTGGCCCTGTTCAACGATCCGGCCAGCGTACATCACGCAGACCCGCTCGCAGACTTGCGCCACCGCCCCGAGGTCGTGGCTGATGAATACCATCGCCATGTTCATCTCGGCTCTGAGACGTGTCAGCAGGTCGAGGATCTGCGCCTGGATTGTCGCGTCCAGTGCCGTCGTCGGTTCATCGGCGATCAAAAGATCCGGCTCTCCTGCGAGCGCCATGGCGATCATGAGTCGTTGGCACTGCCCGCCGGAGAATTCGTGCGGATACAGAGTGAAGCGGCCTTTGGCATCAGGAATGCCGACCAGATCCATTAGCCTCAGCGCCTCGACCTTGGCGGTTTTCCCGGTCATTCCCCGGTGAAGGCGCAGCGCCTCGCATAGCTGCCTTCCGACTTTCAGGACAGGATTCAGGGCGCTCGAGGGGTCCTGGAAGATCATCGCGATGCGACCTCCCCGCACCGACTCGAGCCTTGAACGGGGGGCTCCGGACAAGTCGGTTTCGCCCAGTCGGACAGAGCCGGAAACCGTCGCCTTGGTCGGCAGAAGGCCGAGCGCGGCGAGCCATGTCACTGACTTTCCGCACCCACTTTCACCGACAAGACCCAAGGCCTCGCCGGGGGCAACGTCCAGGTCGACGCCATGCAGAACCGGGACGCCGTCGAACGCTACACGAAGGTCGCGGATCTCGATCAGATTGGACATGGGTTTCCTTTCGCGTCGACAAAGCGAACGCCCGGCGGGCGTAGCTCGCCGGGGTTCTGGTCGTATTGCGATCAGCCGTTGGCCGGCCAGTTCTCAGCACGGAAGTCCATCGCGAAGGCGGGAGCCGCTTTCCAGCCGAGGTCTGACCGCATGCCGGTGAAAACCGCGTTCTGGTGCAGCATCTGGTAGGCTGGGTCCTCGCGCTCGGCGATCTCCAGCATCCGGGCGATCGCCTTCTTGCGCGTGCCACGATCCGTCGAGGTCTCCATCACGAGCGACAATTCGTTGAGTTCGGCGTTCGTCCAGTCCTTCTTCTGCTGGACCTCGCCATTCGGCCCGAACTGCACCACCATGGGGGTGATCGGATCGTTGATCGTGTTCGAAGCAGACCAGTCGCGCACCCCCTTGACGCCCGATGGGTCGTGGATCTGGCCCCAGTTCTCCTTCATCTCGATCTCTACGTTGAGACCGACCTGCTTCCACATTTCGACCATGATCTGGCCGTTCGAAACCTGGTTGGTGTAGTAGTTGTTGAGCAGGCGGTAGGGGATCGCGTCGCCCTTGTAGCCGGCCTGCTTTAGCAAATCCCTGGCCAGCGTCGGGTTGTACTCGGGGACGTGCCACCCTTCGATGAACATGTCCGAGCTGCGGAAGCTCTCGAACTGGAGACCGGCGGGCACATTCGTCATGCCGCCCCAAAGGGCCTGCACGATCGCGTCGCGGTCAATCGCGTGGGTCATCGCACGACGCACCAGCGGGTCGGCCAGGATCTCGTTTTCCGTGTTGAAGCCCGAGATGCGGTGGTTCCAGATGGTTGAGTTCTGAACCTCGAAGCCGTCGGCGTTCATCACGTTGCCGATCTGGT
>NZ_JBELKF010000154.1:0-4998 GCF_042089775.1 Palleronia sp. | reverse complement strand
CTTCTTATCTGATCAATCGCCAATTCCTGCTTCGTCGTGGCTGGTTTCACGTCGGGCGCAAGCCCGGCGTCAGCGCCTTCCACTCCACAGGCTGACACCGGACGGCACCCAGCGGGCGCCTCGCTACCGGCCAGATTTCTGAGGTTGATCGCTGCATTGAGATCGCGATCATGGTGCGCGCCGCAACCGGCGCAGGTCCAAGTCCGGACCGAGAGCGGAAGCACGTCCACGACGGCTCCGCAGCCAGAGCAGGTCTTCGACGAGGCGAAGAACCTGTTCGCGTAAATGATTTCGGTCCCGGCTCGGGCTGCCTTATAGGCAAGCTGCCGACGGAACTCGTAAAAACCCATGTCCGAGATCGCTCGTGCGATCCGATGGTTTCGCATCATACCCCGAACATTGAGGTCCTCGATGCATATCTGCCCATGCTCTCGAACGAGCATTGTGGTGAGCTTGCGCAATCCGTCACGGCGAATGTTGGCAATGCGGGCATGAAGGCGAGCGAGGCGCTGCGCCGACTTCCTGCGGTTCGCCGAGCCTTTCCGTTTGCGGGAATGGGCCCGGGACGCTCGCTTTAGCTGGCGCAGGCGCCGCTTGAGCGCCTGCGCTCCCTTGATCCGCCTCCCGTCGCTCAACACGGCAAGGTCGGTGATCCCGAGGTCAACACCCACCGCCGGACGCCCGGCGGGCAGCGGTGCTGGCGCGGCGCGGCGCACCGCGATCGAAACAAACCATCGATCCGCATCGCGCGAGATAACCGCTGACATAGGCTCGCCCGTAAAGCGCAACTCTTCGCGCAGGTTCAACCAGCCAATGCGGGGCACCTTGAGGCGGCGCCCCTCCACGCAAAACGTGCCTGGGCCATTGTCGACCCTGAAACTATCGCGCGAACGGTCCTTTGCCTTGAAGCGGGGGTAGCGGGCACGCCCGGCGAAGAAGGCGCCGAAGGCGGTGCCGAGGTTCTTGATCGCTTGCTGCGGCACCGCCTTCGGAGCTTCCAGCATCCACGGAAATTCAACTCGCTTGATCGCATTGATCTGACGCCGGAGCGTCGCCTCGTTGGGGCGCGGTAGGCTTGGGTCCGCACGGTACGCCGCATAGTCATCCTGCCAACGCGCCAGCGCCCAATTCCAAGAGAAACGTGCGATCCCGGCGCAACGACGAAAGACCTCGTCTTGGCCGGGGCGCAAGTCCAGCGCGATGCGGTGGACCATGATCTCCAAGACCTCACTCATGAGGCACCGCCTTCTTCAGATCCGAGAGTATTTTCGCACTCTTTCGCGAGCGAGCGCCGTAGAGGCGCGCCGAGAAGACGGTGATGATTTCGAGGACATCGCGGGCAAGATCCTCCTCGAAGCTCGTGTCCTCGCTCTGATTAAGGATGACGACTTCAACGCCCTTCATCTCGCATATCGCGAAGACGAGTTCAGCCCCGAACCGCAGAAGTCGATCCTTGTGCGTAAGCACGAGCCGCCCTGCGCGACCCTCGACGATTTCATCAAGTAGCCGCTTGAGGCCCTTTTTGCGATAGTTCATGCCCGACCCGAGATCGTTGATGACCTCGTAAGTCCAGCCTTGAGCCGCGCAGTACGCCTCCAAGAGTTGTGCCTGACGCTCAAGATCCGCCCGTTGGTCGTGCGACGACACGCGCGCATAGGCGAAGGTCTTGCGGTCCGTTCTGTCCATGTCATGGTAGAGTCCCGGCCGAAGCCGGGCCAGATCGTAGCGTCGCCGTCCACCTTCCGTGACGAAGTCAGGTTTGAGCCGTCCGCTCTCGTCCCACCGACGAAGGGTGAGCGGAGTGACACCCAATGCCTCCGCGGCCTTTCCTATGCCTACCAATTTTCGCATCATGCTGATACAATATGATGCGAAAAGATAAGGTCAAGGTTCAACAGCAAAAGCCCCGAAATGACGCAGGCCCTTCATGATGCCGCCGATCGTCTCGAGGAGACGGTGGTCTCGAAAATCGCGCGGATCAATGCTGGCAAGGATGGCGACTTCAGCTGGGTGCAGGAGCGCAGTGCGGCGCTCGAACTCGACTGACGCGCCTCTGGCGCTCTGCAATCTGTGATGTATCGTCGCCCTGAATTGCACGTCCTGCGGTTGGGGAGACTGCATGCAAGGCTACCAGCGGGAGCTGCGAGATCTGGTCCGTGAGCGCGGGATCACGCAGCTGCTCCATTTCACACGGATCGAGAACGCGCAGAGCATCCTTCTGAATGGCCTCGCCGGGCGAAGCTATCTCGATGAGGCGGGGGTCGGATACCTGCCGACCGACACCTGGCGGCGCGATGGCTACAACGACGCGTTCTCAACCTCCATTCACGACGTCTACTGGGACATGCTGGTCAACAAGCAGAGGTCGATGGGGGGCGAGTGGGCGGTGTTCGCCATCGATGCGAGCGTCCTCTGGACGCATCGCTGCCGCTTCTGCTGGCAGAACGCCTCAAGCTCCGAAATCACCAGGAAGCGGGACTTGCCCGGCCCCTGGAGCTTCAATCGGATGTTCGAGGACAAGCCGGTCAGCCTGATTGACAACCGTTCTTACCGGGGCGCCTGTGATCGCGAGCCGTGCGAACCGACCGATAAGTCGGCCGAAGTGCAGGTCAGGGAGCCCGTTGACCCCGAGCTGATCGTGGCCCTCGCCGTGGCGAGCGAGTGGCGCAAGGGGCAGCTCGAGGCCTTCATGAGCGAGAACGAATGCACCAGGCCGATGGACGTTTGGAAGGACCTCAGGGACTATACTTAGAATTGCGTTCTACTAGAGCGATCGGTATGACGGCATCCGCACCTCGGTCGATGATCGCACCATGGCATCGTCGTGTATCATAGGCACCGTCTGCGGTGACCGTGCCGATCGCCTCCTCCGGGGGAATCCGGCAGGCCTCCGTGCTCGCTCGGGCTCCACCATGCACCCCCTGATGTCCTTGCCGTCGCAATGCGGCGCTCCTATCTGCATGCGATGGTATTCAGGATTCTTTCATTGTCGGGTGGAGGCTACAAAGGGCTTTACACCGCGGAATTTCTCGCCGGCCTCGAGGAGCAGAGCGGCGATGTCCCCCTTCATCGGCGGTTCGATCTCATTGCCGGCACGTCGATTGGTGGAATCCTCGCTCTCGCCGTTGCGTCTGGAAGAACGAGCATGAGGACCGTCTCTGATGCAATGCGCGATCGCGGGGCGGAGATCTTCGGTAGCAAGGCCAAACCCTCCTCCCGCTTGGGCAGCTTGGTCGACATCACACGTCATCTGCGAAAAGCGCGTTACCGAACCGCCCCGTTGAGGCAACTCGTGGACGAACTTGTCGGAGAGGAGGTGTATGTCGGCGACCTCCGCCAGAGGACGATCGTTCCCGCGGTCAACCTGACGAAGGGTAGTCCCCAGGTCTTCAAAACACCACACCATGACACCTTCATGAGGGACTGGAAGCTCCCCGTGGTGGATGTCGCCTTGGCGACATCGGCGGCGCCGACGTTCTTTCCGCTCCATACTATCGGCCGAGAGCGTTTCGCCGACGGCGGACTGTACGCAAACAGCCCGGATCTCCTCGCGGTCCATGAGGCGACCCATTTCCTAGACAAGGAACTGGCAGAAATCGAAGTTCTAAGCGTCGGCACGACGACATCTCGATTCAGCTTTTCCGGACGTCTCAATTCGGATATGGGAATTGGGGATTGGATGACCGATCAGCGCCTATTCTCTGCGATGATCGCTGCGCAGCAAATGGACGCCGACTTTCAGATGAGGCACCGCCTCGGTAATCGGTATGTCCGGATAGATAGTTTTCCCTCTCCGAGCCAGTTGCCCGATATGCAACTTGACAATGCATCTGAAAGCGCCAAAGAAGTTCTGCTTGGGCTTGCTCATGCTTCTATTCAGGATTATCTCCCGCAACTTCGATCGTCGGGTCTGTTCGACCACGATGCCGGGGAGATCGATTTCTTTCACAGGCAGGAAATCGCGGACTACTTCAGTAGGGTAAGGAGCGACGATGGGCGTAGCCGCCAAGCAATTTCATAATCCCGACGACCGCAAGAACACTCTCGCCTATCGCGTTCGGCCATACGACGAGCAGTTGGAAACGCAGATGGAACGCTGGAACGATCTCGCGGAAATTCTCTTGGATAAACTTCGGAACGACGTTGGTAAGCCTGCGTCCTCTTGGCTCCAAGGATCGTACAAGTTCGGCACTCAGATCCGCCCCGCCCATTCCAATGAGGAATTCGATATCGATCTGGGGGTATATTTGGAATGGCGTGGCGAGCCCGAAGACGGTGGAATCGACCCCCTAGATCTGAAGAATAGAGTTCAGAAGATCCTCGAGGACTACGCTGACGACCCCACCACGGATGCCACGAAAGCAGAGAAGCCCAAGGCGCGATGCAACAGGGTCACCTTCTCCGGATCGTTCCATATCGACGTTCCGAGCTACCACCTCGATCGCGGCGGTGATCGCCGAGATCTGGCGACGGAGGATGGAACCTGGGAGAACAGCGACCCGAAGGCGATATATGTCTGGTGGAAGGACCAGCACGAGGGGGCGGAGCGAGATCGCGCTCGTCGCCTGGTACGCTATATCAAGATGTGGGCCGCGCTAAAATTCAACAACGCGAGCCGCCCTTCGTCCATTCTCCTGACGGTTATGGTGGCCGAAGCCCTCAAGGACATCGACTCCGAGGACCTAGCGGGGGATGACGAATTCCTCGAGGCGGTAATCAAGAAGATCCACACCAGGCTGAAACGATCCTCAATCGTGCGGAATCCGCGGAACAGATCCGAGGACCTGAATCGCATGGGTCAAGACGACTTCGATGGCTTCATCGATGGCCTCGATAAGCTGATCGAGATTGCGGGCCGCGCGCTTGTTGCGGAAGACGCCTATACGAGTTCGGAGATCTGGTCCGAAGCGTTCTCGCACTTCTTTCCTCTTCCTGAACAAGAAACCCTCGCCCTGGCGAAGGAGGCGCGCGACGAGCGATCCCTACCTTTCTCTGCTC
>NZ_JBELKF010000153.1:0-5057 GCF_042089775.1 Palleronia sp. | reverse complement strand
GCGTCACGTTCGCCCGAAGGTCGCCCTTGGCAATGCTCTCGGCGGCATGGCTCATGCCCTTCAGGTCGCCGACCATGCCGTTCATCGCGTTGAGCAGGGTGCCGATCTCGTCCCGGCTCTTGGTCTTGGCTTCGACGTCGAGATTGCCCCGCGCCACTTCCGTGACCACATCAACGGCCCGACCAAGCCCGCGGCTGATCGTCGTCGACAGCCAGAACGCAGCCGCGATGGCGACGACCACGGCGGCAGCGCCCAGGGTCAGCAGCAGGTTGCGCGAGTTCTGGTAAGCCTGCTGAGCTTCAACCTGTGCGGCTTCGAGAGAGACACGCGCACGGGTGGCGAGGGCATCAGCCGCCGCGAAGCTCTCCTTGAAGGCGGGCTCGAGACGCTCGTTCAGAATTTCTGTAGCTAGTGTGTTGGTGTTCCGAAGCGAAAGATCGACGGTCTGGGTCAGAGGTATTTCCCACGCCTGCCATAATGCCCGGATCGTATTGACGGTAGCAAGATCGGCGCCAGAGGCGTTAAGCTCCGCCGAGGCTAAGTTTTCAATCAGCCCCTCTTTCTGGTCCGCAAACTCTGCTGCCTTGGCCGCGAGGCTTTCACCGTCGACCAAGATGAGCATCTGGCGCTCGATGCTCTGCAGACCTCGAATGTTGTCGGTCATCGCATCAATGTTCGTCTCGAGCTCCTCAAGACGTGCGTCGCGGGCGGCGCGGGCGGCGAAGGCCGCAATTCGGCTCCGCAGGTCGCCAATCATCTTTTCGGTCTGAGCATAGAGAGCGTCGAACGCCGGTTCGCTCTCATCCATATAGGTTCTCGTGGCGCGCACGTTCGTGTTCGCCAGTCCCAGTGGGCGCAGCTCAGCTTCGACCGCGAGAAATTCACGCCACTCCTTATCGAACGCCGCACGAAGTGCCGAGGTCGATTCACCATTGTCACTGTTTGCGATATTGGTGACTGCATCGCCAACGTCCGTGATTTGCTGATCGACCTGACCGGCGATTTGCCCGGCGACGTCGGCATCCGGTTGCGCGAGATAACTCTTGATCAGACTCATCGAGCGCGCCGCGTTAGCTTCAATTTTCAAACTCTCGTCGAGCTGGTAAGCTGTGTTATCCGCCATCTGGTTGAGGTTCGCATGAAGTTTTCCGGCTTCTTTGAGAGCTATGAAGCTCGAGACGCCGATCAGCGCGACCAGCACCACAAAGGTAGCGATCAATCTCGCTTTGATAGTCATATGCATTTTTATGGCCTCACGTTGTCTTTAACTATATGCTCGGTTGACCTGCCGGCGCGAAGGCGGCGTCGACATCGAGAAGGACCACGATGGCGCCATCTTTGCGAACGACGCCCCGGAGCAGGTCTGTCGGCCACCTCACACCCAGTTCCGGGACTGCTTCCACGTCAGTCACCGCAGTTTCGGTGATGTCATCGACATCGTCGGCGAGCATTGCGACCTTGGTGGCCTGACCATCGAGGACGAGATCGAGTACAAGAATCCGGCTGGTCTCGCCGATTTCCCCTGGTTTCATGCCCAAGCGTTGTCGCAGGTCGACGACTGGAGCAATCGCGCCTCGGACGTTGATGAGGCCAGGCGCGAAGGGGTCCGCATTGGGCGCCCTTGTGACGGGCAACGGATCGATGATCTCACTCACGTGCTCAACCGGGAGGGCGAAAGTCTCGCCATCCAGTGAGAAGGTCAGCGCCATCGACACCTCAGAGATCTCTGTCATCTTCATTACTTCCTTCATGCGACAGCCCTCAGTGCAGTTTGCGCACGCTTCACGATGGCGGCCGCGTCGAGGATGAGCGCCACCGAGCCATCCCCAAGAATGGTCGACCCAGCCAAGCCTTCGATCCCACGGTGGTAGACGCTGAGCGGCTTGATCACGGTTTGGTGTTGACCAATTACCTCGTCGACAACGAGACCGGTGCGTCGTCCTTCGACACTGGTGATGACCACGCGGCGGTCAGGATTGTCGATGCGATCGAATCCGAAAAGGGCGTCCAGGTTAAGGAACGGCACCAGCTGGTCGCGAATGCGCAGGAGAGACCGACCGCTTTGCCTGAGTTCTTCGTCACGCGGCAGCTCGACGCATTCCTCCACATTCGACAGAGGGAGGACGAAGGGTCCATCCCCAACCTTGACCAGAAGCCCCTCGATGATCGCCAAAGTCAGCGGTAGACGCAGTGTTACCTCGGTACCGAGCCCCTTCTGCGACTTCACCTCCACGGTTCCGCGCAGGTCATCGATGACACGGCGCACCGCGTCCATGCCGACGCCACGGCCCGAAACGCTTGAAAGAACCTTGGCCGTAGAGAAACCCGGCTCGAATATCAGTCCGAAAAGCTGGTCTTCAGAGACCTCCTGGTTCGCATCTATGAGGCCACGCTCAATGCCTCTGGCACGAATTGCCTCGGCGTCCAATCCCTTGCCATCGTCGACGACAGAGATGAGAACCTCGCCGCCCGATTGCCGCGCCCGCATCGACACGGTGGCGCGATCGGACTTCCCGGCCGCGCGTCTTTCCTCGGGCGTCTCAATGCCATGATCGATCGAATTTCGGATAATGTGAACGAGCGGTTCGGTCAGGCTGTCGATGACGTTTTTGTCCACCTCGGTCTCGCCGCCATGGGTCTCGAAGGCAATCGACTTGCCTAGTTCAGTCGACAGATCGCGCACGACTCGGCGGAATTTTCCGAACACGAGCTCGATTGGCAGCATTCGGATTGACAGAGTGGTGTCGCGCAGCCCAGTAACCAGCCGCTCGATTTCCTCGACAGTGCTGGCCAATCCTAGATCGCCGAGTTCGGTAGAAATCCGGTTCAGGCGAGCTTGTGCAATTACCAATTCGCCTAGTTGATCCATCAGTTCATCAAGGCGATGCGACTGGACACGAACGGAATCAGCCTTTTGAGCCGACCGCGTCTCTTCCGGCCTTGCTGTGGCCACCGCACTCGGGGCCTCCTGCTCAGACCCTCCATCGGTCACCTCGACAGATGCGGCGGCTGAAACGTGGTCTGCAACGCTCGCGGTCATGTTTTCGATCTTCAGGGTCCAGTCTGAGGCGAAGATGAACACGTCTTCGATTGCTTCGCGTCCGGCGGACGTTTCGAGTTCGACGTTCCAGCAGAGATGGCAGACGGTTGGATCCAGAGAGCGCAAACCCGGCACGTCACCTGCGTTCGCCAAGATCTTAGCTTCGCCCAGCTCGTTCAATTCGTCGAGAATCAGGTCCGGGCGCATGCCAGTTCTAAGCGCGGAGGCGTCGGGCTTGAACGTGATCGAGAACCGTTCACGCTTTGACACCTCCGGCATTTCTTTCGGAGCGGCCTCGGCCAACGCTTCGATCTTCGCGACAAGACCGGCCGTGGCGGCATCCTGCGCCAGTGTGCCGCCGTCGTCGGGGCCAGCGTCCAGCATGCGCTCTAGGTGATCACTTGAAGCAAGGGAAAGCTCGATCAGCGTCGGTGTAACTGTCGCCTTACCTTCGCGAATTCGGTCGTATGCATTTTCGAAATGGTGAACGAACGCCGAAAGAGTTGCGAAGCCGAACATGGCGCCCGACCCCTTGAGGGTGTGCAAGGCGCGGAAAACAGCGTCTACGCGAGAAGGGTTTATGGGATCAGCCTCGAGTTCGAGCAGGATACCCTCGAGATCTTCCAGGATGTCGCGTGCTTCCTGTACGAAGGACTGCGCGGCCGGGTTCACTGCGCAGCTCCGATCATCTTCGTGACCACCGCGACCAGCTTCGCCTCGTCGAACGGCTTTACCAGCCAGCCCGTGGCGCCCGCTGCCTTGGCTTCCATCATCTTCTCTTTCTGCGCTTCCGTGGTCAGCATCACGATCGGGATCCCGTCAAAGCGACGGTCCTCGCGCACCTTACGGATCATCTCGATCCCATTCATGTTCGGCATGTTAAGGTCGCAGACGATCATGTTGACCGTGTTGCTCGCGAGGGCCGTGAGTCCCTCCAATCCGTCGCCTGCTCCGACAACGTCGTACCCCTTTGGCTGCAACGTGAAGCCGATCATGTCGCGAATGCTCTTGGAGTCATCGACGCTGAGAACCGTCTTCGCCATCATTGTATCTCCTTAGTGTTTCCGATTGCCGTCAGCGTGGCGCAGGCCCGCTCGCCGAAGGTGACCTGATCTTTGGGATAGGTTCGCTCTGCACTGACGAGCAGTTGCAGCGAGAGCGGACTGATGTCTCTCCCGCCGGGACCGACCTCGATGAGTGCGCTAATGTCGGAATTCTCGATCGCATCGAACGCAACCGGAACCTGAATATGGGCCTCCGTCACCGACCCTGCCTTTAGGAATGCCGAGAGATTTGTCGTGATCTCGCCGCGTGGGTTGGGAGCTGGCATCTGAACCTCTCGACTGCTTCAGTCGTGAATGTCGAGGAAACACGGTAACATCCGGTAAACACGGGCTGGAAAAATCCGGTGGGGTGTGGTGAGGGAAAGGCGCATCAGCCTAAAATGCCGATGAACTTCGTGTGTCAGCCGCCAGCGCCGCACCCTCCGCTTTATCGCCCCCGGCTGCCACCAGAACGTAAGCCACGCCGGTCCTTGAGCGGGCCTTTGTCGCCTCGCGCTTTGACATCGACGGCCTGGGTGCGCCGCTACAATTGAGAGCTCCCTTGCGGTCCCACGCCTGATCGCATCACTGAGGCTGGGATGGTGATAAGTTGAGACGGACGCCCCCAAGGAAGGTAGCTGGCTTTGCTCCCGTCAGTTTTGTCGCCCGGTTCGCCATGCTCGCACCCTCGCCCGGGTCACCTTTTCCTCTCATGGCGCTGCGCTTGGCCACGCATGCCTCGTGCCCGCTTGTGCGACCAAGCTCGCGAGACCTTAAACCGTTGAGGTGACGCGGATCGATCCCGCGCCCGCGATTCAAGCACGATCTATCGCCCGGCACCGAGGCCTCTAAGCGATACTGGAAGAAATTTACGAGCACTTTCCCAGATACGGCGCGGCCTTCTGATCCTGCGGATTCTCGGCATGAAGACCATGTCGTCCGCGACCTCGCGGTCGACGCGCAGAACCGCCGTC
>NZ_JBELKF010000152.1:0-5087 GCF_042089775.1 Palleronia sp. | reverse complement strand
CCGTCCAGTCCTCTTTGAGATATTGCGCTTACGAGGAAGGCGGGACGGACGGACAGAAGGACGGACGCACGGACGGACGGAAGGATGGACAGACAACCCGAAAACATAATGCCTCCAGCACCTAAAGGTGGCGAAGGCATAAAAAACGCAGTAGCAAATTAAGCCGTCGCAACCACGGCACGCGTGGCGATGAGTATCCCGCTCAGGAACGCCCGGCTGCACGACCTCCGGTGGCCGCAGCGGCCGCTGGACCCGCCCAAGTCGAACGGATGATCTCCGACCGATTTCATTCCTTCGAACACGAGAATCCACGATGAAAAGACGCACTTTCCTTGCTTCCGCGAGTGCTGCGGCCGTGTCGGCTTGCACCGCCTCTCCGCCCCCCGTCCAGCGCCGCGTGCCGGTCGAGGCGATTGCGCCTCCGGCCCCGCCGCCGCCGCCGATGCCCGCCCATTACGGCGCGATGCCGGACGAGCCCTATCCCGTCCCGGCCATCCCCGCGGGCGTGGTGCCCGAGCATCTCTGGCGGCAGGAGGCTGCAAACCCGTTCCCCGAGCAGCCCGAGGGCGCCATCGTCGTCGATCCCGACGCGGCGAACCTGCACCTGATCATGGGGAACGGCCGCGCCATGCGCTATGGCGTCAGCGTCGGCGCCGCCGGCTTTGGCTGGGACGGTCAGGCGGTGATCCAGTACGGTCGCAAATGGCCGCGCTGGAAGGTGCCGGCCGAGATGATCGCGCGCCAGCCTCAGTTCGAGCCCTACTCGGTCGAGAATGGCGGCATGGCTCCCGGACCCGGCAACCCGCTGGGTGCCCGCGCGCTGTACCTGTTCCAGGACGACGTGGACACGCTCTACCGCATTCATGGCGGGTGCGAGCCGGAATACCTGGGGCAGGCGGTCTCGTCCGGCTGCATCCGGATGCTGGACCATGACGTGATCGACCTTTACGAGCGGGTGCCCTGGGGCACGCCGGTCACGGTGCTGCATTCGGTCAAGCCGGCGCGCCTCGTCTCGCTGTATTGAGACAAGACCACTGATTGGCATGAACGTCGGAGCGCCCGCCTTTCGGAGCGCCCCGATCGCCGATCCGCGAGCGACCGAGCCTTGTGCACCGGCTCGCGTTCGGTGAAATGGGCCAACAGATACTGTGCCATTAGCACTTCCGTCAGGAAAGGGTGGCATGGCTGGCTTCGACGATTGGCCCCGGCGGATGTGGAACATGTACCAGAGCTCCTTCGTGGCGATGATATCGAGCGGCGATCGCGGCGGGTCGCCGGTCGCGGCCACGTTTCGCGCTTGATGCCGACGTTCTCCAAGCTCGTCGCCGCACTGATCCTTGCCGCCGGCGCCTGGTGGTCAGGCTCTGTGATCCTGTCCGGCCCCGATCTTCCGGTGGTCGCAAGGCGGTTCGCCGAAGCGAACGCTGCGCTGGGGCTGATCCTTGGCTGGGTCGTGGTGGGCACATCCGCGGGACGGGGGGTGGTGGCCGCTGTGTCCGCAGGCGTGTCGGGCGGGGTTGCCCTGCTTGTATCCAGCTGTGCCCTGTGGTCCTTCCTTGGAATGCTGCGGCGGGCACTGAGAACGCAATACGCGGGTCCGGTCGAAGGGCTCGTGGACGCTGTCCGCATCATGGTCGAGATGGCGCCGTTCTACTTTGTTCCCGGAGCCCTGCTGGGTGCCCTGGGCGGAGGAGCGCTTGCCGGAATCGCCGCTGAACTCTTGGCTGAAAGGCGACGTGAATGAATGCCATCTTCCTCTTTGGAACGCTGCTGGACCCGGACCTGCGCCGGATCGTTCTGGGGGCCGAGACCGAGGCGAAGCCCGCGCGCCTGCCGGGTTGGCGCGTGGAGCGGTCGGCGGACGGCGACTGGCCGATCCTCGTCCGCTCGGTCGGCGACACGGCTGAGGGCCTGCTGATCGCACCGTCGCCCGAGGGAGCGTCGCGCACGGATTACTACGAGGCAGGCTTTGCCTACGTCACCGAAGTGGCCGAGGTTGTAGCGGACGCTGGGTCAGTGGCGGCAAGGGTGTACCGCGCGCCGGCCGGAGCGGGTTCTGGCGCCGCGTGGAGCCTTGCGGACTGGCAGGCGGCGCATGGGGCCATGACACGCTTCGCCGCGACAGAGGTCATGGGCCTGTTCGGCCGGATCGACGTCGAGGCGCTGCGTTTCCGGATGGGCACGTTGCGCGCCCGTGCCAGTTCGCGGATCCGGGCGGGGCAGGAGGCTGCGCCCACCACTCTGCGCGCGGATATCCACCGCGACCGGGTCGAGGTGATTGAGCAGCGGGTGCCGTACCACCACTTCTTCGCCGTCGCCGAAACCGAGCTGCGTCACCCGACCTTCTCGGGCGGCATGTCCGGCCAGATGGAGCGCGCCGCGTTCTGGATGTCGGATGCCGTGACTGTCGTGCCCTACGATCCGGTGCGCCGCCGCGTTCTGCTGGTCGAGCAGTTCCGCTTTGGCGCCTACCTGCGCGGCGATCCCTACCCGTGGCTGCTGGAACCCATCGCCGGCCGGATCGACCCCGGCGAAAGTCCCGAAGCTGCCGCCATCCGCGAGGCACGCGAAGAGGCCCGGGTGGAGCTTGGCGCGATGCACCGGATCGCCGGATATTACTCCGGGCCGGGGGCGACCAGCGAGTTCGTGGACAGCTATGTCGGGATCGCCGACCTGCCTGACGAGGCCGCCACCGTTGCCGGCATCGAGGACGAGCAAGAGGACATTCGCAGCCATGTCCTGACACTCGACCACGCGCTCGACCTGATCGAAACGGGCGAGGCGGCGACGGGGCCGTTGCTGGCGTCGCTCTTGTGGATTGACCGGGCGGTGCGCCTGGGGCGTCTCGACCCGCCTTGAAGGTCGGGCCGCCGAGACCTACTGTTCGTCTCCTGAATGGAATGACGAAAGGCGGTAAGCGATGCGGATCCACAGCGACTTGGCGAGTGCCGTGGGGAACACGCCGCTGATCCGGCTGAAGGGCCCCTCCGAGGCCACAGGCTGCGAGATTCTCGGCAAGGCGGAGTTCCTGAACCCCGGGCAGTCCGTGAAGGACCGCGCTGCGCTCTACATCGTTCGGGACGCGATCGAGAAGGGCCTGCTCGAGCACGGCGGCGCCATCGTTGAAGGCACCGCCGGGAATACCGGCATAGGCTTGTCCCTCGTGGGTGCGTCGATGGGCTTCAAATCCGTGGTCGTGATCCCCGAGACGCAGAGCCAGGAAAAGAAGGACATGATCCGCCTCGCGGGCGCGCAGCTCGTCGAGGTTCCGGCCGTGCCCTACAGCAATCCGAACAACTACGTGCGCTATTCCGGTCGTCTGGCCGAAGAGCTTGCCAAGACGGCCGAACACGGCGCGATCTGGGCCAACCAGTTCGACAACACCGCCAACCGCCGCGCCCATGTTGAAACCACGGGGCCTGAAGTCTGGGAGCAGACTGGCGGCAAGATCGACGGGTTCATCTGCGCAGTCGGCTCGGGCGGAACAATCGCCGGCGTCGCCGAGGCGCTGCAGCACCGTGGCGTGAAGATCGGCCTCGCCGACCCCGAGGGATCGGGCATGTACAAGATCTACACCGGAGAGGAAAACGAGGGGAACTCGATCACCGAGGGCATCGGGCAAGGCCGCGTAACCGGCAACCTCGAAGGCTTCACGCCTGACTTCGTCTATCGCATTCCCGATGCCGAGGCGCTTCCCATCGTGTTCGACCTGCTGCGGGACGAGGGGCTCTGCATGGGCGGCTCGACCGGCACGAACGTTGCCGGCGCCATTCGTCTCGCGCGCGAACTCGGACCCGGCCACACGATCGTGACGGTCCTGTGCGACTACGGCACGCGCTACAGCTCGAAGATCTTCAATCCTGAGTTTCTGCGCGAAAAGGGCCTGCCGACGCCCGATTGGCTGGCAGAGACCGCCGCGCGCGCGCTACCAACCGTTTTTCGGGATGCCTGAGGATGGCTGTGGGGGCGAAGAGCGATCTATATTCAAGTAGGGCCTTGAACTCCCCCACATCCTTTCGCTAAACCCGCCGGCGGAGAGGTGGCCGAGTGGTCGAAGGCGCACGCCTGGAAAGTGTGTAGGCGGGAAACCGTCTCGAGGGTTCGAATCCCTTCCTCTCCGCCACCCACCATTTGTGTTGATTGGCGCCGGATGCTGTTCTAGCCTCTAAGGCGCTGGACTTGCGCACCATCCCGCCTGATTTCGATAGCGACCGCCTGATTTCGTTTTTGCTCGGTGCTGTTCATTCCGTGGTACGAAATGAGGTACTGGCATGGCCTACAGCACCGGCCGGCTGACGAAGAATCTCGTCCGCTCGTTTGGTCCCGGCCGTCATGGTGACGGCAATGGACTCTATTTGATCGTTGATCCTTCCGGCGCAAGACGATGGATCGTGCGTGTGACCGTAAAGGGCCAGCGCAACCGCGTGGGCAAGCCGCTGCGGACCGACTTTGGTCTGGGAGGCGCGGATGTAGTCACTCTGAACGTCGCCCGCGACCGGGCTCTCGAATACCGCAGGCTCGCGCGCCAAGGTGTGAACCCCAAGTTCAACCAGGATCTCGTGGTGCCCTGCTTCGAGGAGGTGGCCCGGACCGTTCACGTCGAACGGTTGCCAACTTGGAAAAACCCTAAGCACGCCCAACAATGGATAAATACGCTGGCGGATTATGCCTTCCCGAAGATCGGCAGGATGCCGGTTTCTGACATCGGGCAGCCAGAGGTCCTGCGGGTGTTGTCGCCGATCTGGACGGACAAGCACGAGACTGCCCGCCGTGTAGCACAGCGGATGAAAGCGGTGCTCGATGTCGCCAGGTCGCGCGGATACCGCGAGGGTGAAAACCCCGTGACAGTCGTCATGGATGGGCGCGTCCTGCCCCGAGTGAAAGCCAAGGTGAAGCACCACAAGGCCATGCACTGGCGTGAAGTGCCTGCCTTTTATGCGGCTGTTGTCCGGCAGCCCGGCACCGCTGCCAAAGCGCTGGCGATGACCTGCCTAACCGGCTGTCGCACCAGTGAAGTGCTACAGGCGGCCTGGGTCGTGTCGCGAAGGTGGTGGAAATTCGAAGGCGGCGTAATCTCCGGGTGAACC
>NZ_JBELKF010000151.1:0-5144 GCF_042089775.1 Palleronia sp. | reverse complement strand
TTTTCACCGAGCAAAGCTCTCTACGACGTCGGACATGAACCAGTCCACCTTTTCCGAGAGCTGGCGTGCTTGGGTTCTCTTCGCAGCGAAGCTGTGTTGCCAAACCAGGCACACGACGGAGAACTCATATCTTGGCACTTGAGTCTCGCGACGACGGCACCGATCGAAGACGTCTTGGATGTCTTTGAGTTCGTTCTGGATCTTGCAGACATTACAGTAGCCACGGAAGGTAGCAATTTCGAAGAGCCGGAACCGGTACCTTCTTCTTCAGTCGATGCTAGCGACGGCGAAGAGGTTAACGCCTACAAAGAACGATCAGACGCGCCGGACACTCCAAGGAAATCGTCGCAACAAAAGACTACTCTGCGAGTTGACTTAGACTTGGTAGATTCACTGATAAATCTAGTAGGCGAACTTGTCATAAACCAATCGGTGCTTGCACAGTCGGTTGCCGAGTCTCAAGTTGGTGATGTGAATCGCATCGATCAAGCCTTAGAAGAACTTAAGACGCTGTCGCGTCAGATCCAGGAAGGAGTGATGAACCTTCGCGCACAGTCAGTTAAGCCTCTATTTCAGAGGATGGCTCGAATCGCTAGGGAAACAGCTGATATTTCCGGAAAGGATGTGCAGTTCGTTACGGAAGGGGAAACGACAGAGGTTGACCGTACAGTCGTCGAGCGTCTTGTTGATCCGCTGACGCATATTCTGCGAAATTCAATAGACCATGGAATAGAGGATGCCGAGACGCGGAGACGCAACGGTAAGCTCGAACAGGGCAAACTCCATCTTTCGGCCGTTCATCGCTCTGGACGGGTCTTCATCGAAGTCTCCGATGACGGAGGCGGAATAAATCGAGAGAAGGTTCTCGCCAAAGCAATAGAGCGAGGGTTAGCCACTTCGGACTCAATCCTGTCGCCAGGCGAGATCGATCGGTTGCTTTTTACCCCGGGCTTCTCAACAGCCGATACGGTAACAAACCTTTCTGGTCGCGGCGTCGGAATGGATGTCGTTAACCGAGAAATTCAAAAGCTTGGGGGCCGCATTTCGATCACCTCTGAACCCGGAATGGGCACAAAGATATCAATCAGTTTACCTCTTACGCTGGCAGTTCTCGACGGAATGGTAGTAGACGTAGCAGGGCAGACTCTCGTGATACCCATCTCGGCAATTGTCGAAACCATTCGACCGGAGGAAGCGAAACTCAGTCGCGTGGGCCCCTCCTCAAGAATGGTGAACGTGAGGGACGTTCTTATACCGGTCGTCGAGCTGTGTGAAATTTTCGCGTTTGGGAGTACCAAAAGGAATCCAAGCGATCGCGTGTTATTGCTTGTCGAAACGGAAAATCACGCTTTAACCGCACTCGCGGTGGACCGTATATATGACCAGCGCCAAGTGGTCATTAAGAGCCTAGAAAGCAACTATGGGCGGGTACCAGGGATTGCGGCAGCCACAATCTTGGGAGATGGTAAGATCGCACTTATTCTGGACCCCGACGGAATCTCTAGCACCTCAACCACCAACGCGACCAAGCATAAGGCTGTACCATGAACGGTGCCACTGATGCTCGTCATGAGCAGAAACGGGAACTTATTATCTTCACGGTCGCAGAGCAGAGCTTCTGCATGGACATCATGCAGGTGAGAGAAATCCGCGGATGGACCACTGTCACGGTACTGCCACACTCTCCAGGCTACATTCTCGGCGTCGTCAATCTTCGCGGTGCGGTCGTGCCAATCGTGGATTTAGCGGCCCGGCTCGGATTGCCGCCACTGAAGCCTGAGCCACGTCACGTAATTCTAGTTACTCAGATCGCGGATCAAGTGGTGGGATTTTTTGTTACTTCAGTGTCGGACATCCTCAGCGTCTCACCTTCTTCGATCCAGCCGATGCCAAGCATGTCAGGTTCAGAGACAAGCAACTACATCGAAGGGATGATTGTGGCCGATGATGCCACCATCAGTATCTTAAACGCCCAAGCAGCGGCGCCCTCGATTCAGGTGGCTGGAGCGGACTGAAGTGATGATTGAAGGAATCGGTGCGGAGAGGCCGAGCCAAACTCTCAGCGACAGCGGCTTTCTTAAAATCGCCGCCTTCATGCGTGAACGAACGGGGATAAGTTTGGAAAGAGGTTCCCGCAGGATCATATGTTCGCGCCTCCAACGACATGTCGTGCGCACTGGTTCTGGTTGCTTGGACGAATATATTGATCTAGTCACATCAGGTGCTGCCGCAGAAGAAACGCAAATCGCTATTGGTTCCTTGACAACCAACACGACGAGGTTTTGTCGAGAACCTGAGCATTTCGGGATCTTTGAGACCGAGGTTGTGCCAGTTCTCGCGCGCGCCGTAAAAAGGGGCGAGCGGGTCCGCCTTTGGTCAGCGGCCTGCTCTTCTGGTGAGGAGGCTTACACTTTGGCGGCTCACCTCGTGCGGGCGTTCCCTGAAGCACCCAAGCACGACATCCGGATACTAGCGACGGACATAGATCAGACCGTGCTGCAGCGAGCGGAGGCTGCGGAGTATACAAGGCCGGCAGAGTCTTTGGTGAGTGATGAACTTGCCAAGATCATGTTCGAAGAACTCGCCGGAACGGCCGATCGTGTGAGGATCCGGCCGCAGCTCCGTAACCTCGTCACTGTGAGGTATTTAAACTTCTTCGATCCGTGGCCTGTGAGCGGCCCTTTTCACACAATCTTCTGCCGAAATGCTGCAATATATATGGATAGCGCAGCGCAATCGGTTCTTTGGTCCGGACTTGCGCGTGTGTTGCACCCGGAAGGGGTGCTCTTCATTGGGCACTCTGAACGACTGACGCCGGAACTCAATGCTACATTTGCCCAGATCGGGCGAAACGCATTCCGCTCGAGAGAAACCGGTGATCATAAAAAAATCGCAGAGCATCATATAAATCGGAGCCTCTAAATGTCTGTCAAGGATACGATATCCATTCTTGTGGTTGATGACACGAGCGTCAGTCGCGGCCTCATCACATCGTCCCTAGAAGAGATCGGCTTTAAAAAAATTGACTTCGCGAAGGACGGCCAGTCAGGGCTCGACCATGCCCTGCGGAAAGGGTGCCACCTGGTGATCTCCGATCAGAACATGCCCGGTATGAGCGGTCTTGAACTCCTCGCGAAGCTGCGATCTCATAAAACGACTGCGAAGGTTGGCTTCATTCTGGTCAGCGGGAAGCTCGACCAAAGCCTCATCGATGATGCCAAGCGTCACGGGGCGAACAATGTGCTCGCGAAACCCTTCGACACTGCCAAAATGCGTGCCTGCCTCAAGCCCATGCTCGGGGCAATATGACCGGGAACGTTTCCGAACTAGGAGCATGTGATCTCCTCCGTTTTTTGGGGAAGCAGCTGGACGAGCTTGAAGAAAACCTGCGTCGTGTCGAAACTGCGGTTCTAGCCGTAGGAGGCGAACGATTCTCGGAGAGACGCACACTTCAAGCCTTCGACCTCAGTCTTCAAACGATCCAGGATCTGTCTAACCTTTGTGCCGGGGGCTCGGTTGATTTGAAAGAGCAGAAGATGGAGGCGCAACACCTATCGAGGCATTTGCGTCTGGGCAGCCTTAAATCTCAGCTTGTACAGTCAGGAGGCAGCAGAATAGACGAGGCCGGCGACGTTGATCTTTTCGATCGATAGCTGTCCGGCTTAGTTGCGTCGGCGTCCGCGGGTCTCCTTTCTCTTCATCGCCGGCTGTCGGTCGCCTCCTGGAACAAGGAGCCGATGTGGGGGAGAAAAGTGAAGGTTGGGGGCTTAAGGTGACGGAAGGCTTCGTCGCTTTGGGTTGCTTCCGACTGCAATGGTAGATCTAGGGTGCGGCTGGGGGTACGGGCGAGTCAAGCTGGTGCTGGAATGCTGTACCAGCGCTCTTTCCAGTGCCGATAGCGCATGGTCCACCAGTTTCAGGGATCAGGTTGCGGGAGTTGCTCCTCCCGCCGCCTGAACCTCGACATCGACGTTCATGTCTTCCCTGCCCGCACCAAGTGCGCGTCCTCGGATAGGCGCCGCCGCCAGCGCGTCTAATCCGCAGCCAAGGCGGATGTAGCGTTCGTCCGGGCAGCAGCCGTTGGCGGCGTCGAAACCGACCCAGCCGAGCCCTGTAACCCATATCTCGGCCCAAGCGTGACTGGCTTGGTGCACCGTCGCGTCTTCGGTCGAATGCAGGTAACCTACGGTGTACCGTCCCGCCATTCCGACGGCGCGGGCGGCGGCAATGATGGCATGAGTCTGATCCTGGCACACTCCTTTGCCCAGTTTCAGTGCCTCGCCCGCTGTCGTCTCACTTTCCGTCGCACCGGGAGTGTAGGCGACCTCGGACCGGACCGTGCGGGAAATGGCATGGGCGCGATCCAGCTCGCCGTCGATGCCATCCACCGCACCGGCTGCCAATTCGCGCAGACCCGAGTCGAGTCGCGTCATAGGCGTCGGGCGCAGGTAGGCGACCGGCGGGACCTTCTCACGTAGGCCGCGCACGACGCCGGTCAGGTCGCGTGTCTCAATCTCGCCCTCCACGACTATCGTCGCCGCACTCACATTGCGCATCGAGACTGTCTCGACCCAGTCCCCCGCCCCGTCGCGAAAGGCGGCGCCGCGTTCGGCCTCGTGCCCCTCGACCCGCACGGACCAGCTCTTTACGTCCTGCCCCTCGAACTCGGTCGGCCACAGCCGCAGCGACTGGATGACCGACCGCATAGGCGCGTCGTAGACGTATTCCGTGCGATGCCGGACGGTCAGTTTCATCGCGCCTCTCCGTTCAGGTAGCTTGTGTTGATCTCGGCCCCGAGGGTCAGCACCTCGGCGAGGATGCGCTGCAGGAACTCGTGGAGGCCCTCGTCCAGGATGTCCTCGACCGTGATCTCGTTTAGCTGCGCCACCAGCATACGGCCCCTCGACGTTGCCGTGGTGGCGCGACCATAAAGCCGAGCAAGACGCTCGAGATGCTCAAGCACACCCTCGGCAGACGAAATCAGGGACCGCGGCGCCTGCGGGTTCAGGACGAGGAAATCCACGATTTTCCGCGCGGTGACCTCTCCGCCATAGACCCAGGCAAAGGCGCGCTGCGCGTTCATAGCGTGCAACACCGTCCGCCATTGATAGTTGTCGAGTCCCGACCCCACCATAGAAACAGTG
>NZ_JBELKF010000150.1:0-5166 GCF_042089775.1 Palleronia sp. | reverse complement strand
ATTTTCAGCACAACGTCAGAACCAACCCGCCCGCGCCCACCGCACACCAGCCGATGCCGAACGAGGGATCAGTCAACCGAAAGTTCCCTCGAAACGGCAAAAGGGCGAGGTAAGCCCCGCCCTTCCCGCCATCCGAAGCGCTCTCAGCGCAACTACGGCGCGGCCGAATCCGTGAACGCTTGAAAGAACTGCGCTTTGACCTGCTCCGGATCGCAATCGATCGCGACCTGTGTGGTTCGGCCTTCCCTGCTGCGCTGCGTCTTGCCGATGGTGTCGCCGTCCAGGACGACCTCCATCGGAACCGCCTCGATCTTCAGTATCTCCGGCATGATGCAGGCCATCACAGCCAAGGGATCATGAAGGCCGCAACCGTGCAGCCCCTTCGAGCGGTAGAACTCGAGGTAGAAGTGGCTCATCTCCTGAAGAAACGGGCCGTGCGCCCGATCGATCCGGGCGAGCGTTTCGAAATCCTCTACGGTCAGCAAAACCTGCATGGTGACGTCCAACCCGATCATCAGCGTCGGTGCGCCGCTTTTCAGGACGATGTCCAGCGCGTGGGGGTCGTGGTACGTATTCGCTTCGGCCGCCGGAGTGATGTTGCCCGACACATCCAGAGCGCCGCCCATGAAGACGATGCCGCGGATATTGCCCGCGAAGGCGGGGTCGAGTTCGATGGCCTGCGCGATGTTCGTGATAGGCCCGATCGGACAAATGATCAGCTCGCCCCGCTGCTCTCGCGCCATGCGGACGAGGAACTCGGCCGCCGTTTCGCTGATGGCCGCCCCCTGCGGTCGCACGGCCGGAAGATCGCCGAAGCCCTCCGGGCCGTGGACGCCGTGCGACGCAGGAAATGGCGGCAGGGAAAGCGGCCGCCCCGCCCCTTGCGCCACGGGAATGTCGAGCCTAGCGCGCTCCACCAGGTACAGGGCGTTCCGCGTCGCCTGCTCAATCGTGACGTTGCCGAACACCGACGTCAGGCCGGCAAGCTCGATCTCGGGGTGCGCGGCAGCGTATAGGATCGCCAGCGCGTCGTCGACACCGGGATCGGTGTCTATGATCATCTTCATAGGTAGGTCCACATCCAGGGTTGCGACCTCGACCAGCCGCCTTGCTAGCGCCAGCCCAGGCCCGGGGCGACGTGCTTCAGGATCGCGTCGATGACATGGGCGTTGTAGTCTACCCCAAGCTGGTTCGGAACCGTCAGAAGCAGCGTATCCGCCTCCGCGATGGCCTCATCCACAGCCAATTGCGCGATCAGCTTGTCGGGCTCATCAGCATAACTGCGGCCGAAGATCGCCCGCGTCTGCGCATCAAGGTAACCGACCTGGTCCCTGCCCTGGTTGCCGCGCCCGAAATAGGCGCGGTCTTGGTCAGAGACGAGCGCGAATATGCTGCGGCTGACCGACACCCTAGGCGTCCGCGCGTGACCCGCTTCTTTCCACGCATCGCGATAGGCGCGGATCTGTTCGGCCTGTTGCACGTGGAACGGCTGCCCCGTCTCGTCGTCCTTTAGCGTAGAGCTTTGAAGGTTCATCCCGAATCTGGCGGCCCAAGCCGCTGTCGCGTTCGACCCGGCACCCCACCAGATGCGGTCCCGCAGCCCCTCGGAATGCGGCTCCAGCCGCAAAAGTCCCGGCGGGTTCGGAAACATCGGGTTCGGGTTCGGCTGCGCGAACCCCTCGCCCCGCAGCACGTCGAGCAGCACCTCGGCATGGCGCCGCCCCATGTCTGCATCGCTCGCCCCCTCAGCGGGACTATGCCCGAAATGCCGCCAGCCATCGATCACCTGCTCGGGAGAGCCGCGGCTGATGCCGAGCTGAAGTCGCCCGCCCGAGATCAGATCGGCCGAGCCGGCATCCTCGGCCATGTAGAAGGGGTTCTCGTAGCGCATGTCGATGACCGCGGTGCCGATCTCGATCTTTCGCGTCCGCGCGCCGACCGCCGCCAGCAGCGGAAAGGGCGACGCCAGCTGCTGGGCAAAGTGGTGCACCCGGAAATAGGCGCCGTCCGCCCCCAGCTCCTCGGCCACGACGGCAAGATCGATCGACTGCAGCAGTGCATCCCCGGCCGAGTGAGTTTGCGAGCCCGCCGAAGACGCCCAGTGGCCGAAAGACAGGAATCCGATCTTCTTCATGTAATCTCTCCTTCGCGCCCGGCGCACCACGTTCAAGGCGAACCTATGCAGCAACCGCAGGCCCCGGAAGACGCACCGGCCGCGCTTTGGCGAACAGGCGCTGTGGCCCTGCGCGTGCCGCAATCAGTCGGAGCGATATGCGCTACCGTCTTCGGCTTGCGCCGGATCACCGACGTAGCGACCGCCTTCCGGAACCGCCACCTGTGCAAAGTCGCGGGCGAGGGTGTGAAGCGCCCCGCGCATCTCTGCCCCGCGCATAGCCGGGCCATGTCCTGTTACCGCAACCTCCGGCTCAAGCCTGGCCAAGGTCTCGACAGACGCGGCCGAGGCTTGCCAATCGGTGGTAAGGTATTGCGGTGGGCCATGCATCTCGGGCTTCTGTACCGCCACGGCATAGGCAGATTCCTGATTTGTCGTTACGAAGGCGTCCCCGGCGATGATCGTCCGATCCTCCTCGCGCCACAGCGAGACGTGGCCGGGGCAGTGGCCGGGCGTATGGATCCAGCGCCAGCCGGGCATTCCTGGGACCGACCCGTCTTCAGGCAACCGCTGCAGGTGGCGCGCGACGTTCACCGGCGAACGCGGGTAGAGCGGCGACAGTCGCGCCATGAGTCCGCCGACGCCAGGATCGGGCAGTGGGTACGAGGCGCTGCCGTCGAGATACGGCATCTCAAGCGCGTGCGCGTATACCGGCACATCCCATAGCGCGACCAAATCCTCCAGCGCACCGACATGATCGAAGTGGCCGTGCGTCAATACGATCGCTGCCGGGCGGGCGTCAGGACCGAACCGCTCTGCCGCCGCCTCCGTGATCATGCCCATCGTACCAGAGACGCCGGCATCGACGAGCACCCAATCCCGGTCACCAGCGCCGGCCCGTCCGTGGAACGCTACATTGACGATGCCGAGCCGCCGGTAGGCAAGATCCTCCGCCACCTCACGCGTGTGGTCGCGGGGCGCCGGATCACGCACTCGGTCATGCGGGTCGAGAGGAATTTGGTCGGACATGAGGATCTTCGAGCTGATGAACGGAGTACTTCGTCCAACCCGTCCCTGCGGCCAACGTTCCCGTCTGCGACTCAGAGCCGCTCGAAGCCGTTCCGAACCGGAAGGGCAGCACTGCCTGTCTGCTTTCGCAACGACAGGAGCGGACACCGAGCATCCGACCGCAGCTTGGCCGGAATTCACCGCTCTAAATGCCAGCCTCATCGGGCACCTCTAGACCGCCTTTTGATCCAGCGGCATGCTTGGAATGGCACGGGAGTGACGCGTCGCTGCTCGCGTGCACCCGCGCCTAAAGGTGCCAGCGGAATACACTCGACGCGCCGTCACGGTCGACGCCCCGTCGCACCGGCCCCACATCAGTCGCGAAAGAGGAGAGTTTTGCCATGACGCAAGCGACCAGCATTCACCTTGCCACGCGCCCCGAAGGCGAGCCGACCCAGGGCAATTTCCGCATCGAGACGCACGAACTGCCCGACCCTGCCGAGGGCGAGGTGCAGGTCCGCGTCATCTGGCTTTCGCTTGACCCCTACATGCGCGGCCGGATGGATGCCGGCCCGTCCTACGCCGACCCGGTCGAGGTCGGGGGCGTGATGACCGGCCAGACCGTGGGCGAGGTCATCGCCTCGAACGCCGAGAGTTTCGCGAAAGGCGACATCGTCACCGGCTTCACCGGTTGGGTCTCGCACGCCAATGCCAAGGCGGCGGGCCTGCGCAAGCTCGACCCGTCGCGCGCGCCGATTCAGGCCGCGCTCGGGGTTCTGGGAATGCCGGGCATGACCGCCTGGACCGGCATCTCCGAGATCATCTGCGCGAAAGAGGGCGAAACGGTCGTGATTTCGGCCGCCACCGGGGCCGTGGGCACCGTCGCTGGCCAGATCGCCAAGACCCGCGGCTGCCGCGTCATCGGCGTTGCCGGCGGCGAGGAAAAGTGCCGCTATGCCGAGGACGAGCTGGGCTATGACGCCTGCATCGACCACCACGCCCATGCGGACGGCAAGGCCATGGCCGAGGCACTGAAAGCTGCCGCGCCGGACGGGATCGATGGCTATTTCGAGAATGTCGGCGGCAAGACGCTGGTGGGCGTCCTGAACAACATGAACACCTTCGGCCGGGTCGCGCTGTGCGGGATGGTGGCGTGGTACAACGGCAAGAACCTCGGCCAGTCGATGCCATTGCCGGCCGCTTGGGGCGCAATCCTGAAGAACCGCCTGACCGTGCGTGGCTTCATCGTGGGCGACCATTGGGACCGCTTCGACGCATTCCTGTCCGAGGTGGCGCCAAAGGTTGGCGACGGCTCGATCAGCTACCGCGAAGACGTGACCGAAGGGCTCAAGAATGCGCCAGAGACCTTCCTGTCGATGCTCGAGGGCGGCAACTTCGGCAAAACACTGATCCGCGTCGGCCCCGACGCCGGTTGACCTTGATCAAGGCGCGGTTCGATGGTCGGTGTTTCGGTGACGTCAAAGATTACGGAGCAGAGACATGACCAGCCACCGACCCGCCCTTGTGTTGGCCCTTCTTTTGGTGACGGCGGGCTGCGTCGCGCCTGCCCCGGATCACGTGGACGAACCGGACGCGACCGGTGAAGAGATCTATCAGGCGCGATGCGCCGCCTGCCACGGTCCCGAAGGCCGGGGAGACGGGCCACTTGCGCAGCGGCTCGACCGCCGGCCCGCCGACCTGACCCGGCTGCCGGGCGGGGCGGACTTCCCCCGCGCCCATGTGATGGGCTACGTGGATGGCTATTTCCGTGACGATGCGGGCGAGGTCATGCCTCAGTTCGGACCTGAAATGGCGGAGGGGCAACTTGTTCCCTACGACATTGGCGACGGCGTCATGACCCCTACGCCGGCCGCGTTGATCCGCGTTGCGGATTACGTGGAAAGCCTTCAGGCAAAGTAAGGCGAAAAATGCGCGGACCCTCTTGCGCCCGCCGACGCGGATCGCTAAATCCGCGCTCACCAATGATGATGCGGGCGTAGCTCAGGGGTAGAGCATAACCTTGCCAAGGTTAGGGTCGTGAGTTC
>NZ_JBELKF010000149.1:3644-5169 GCF_042089775.1 Palleronia sp. | reverse complement strand
TGCTTCAACAAGCCCAAGAACGCGCGACGGGTTGCGACCCGCTACGATAAGACGGTGGAGAGCTTCCCGGAATCCATCGACATCACTTCGATCCGCCTCTGGCTCCGCCATTTGTCAACATGACCTAAGAGTGGACGATGCCGCAGGACATGAAACACGCGCCATGTACTGCACGAGCTATCCAAAAGGCGCGCGATCAGATGCCCTCTTGGCGGCGAATAACTTAGAGATCGCCCTTGAAGTTCATACCATCAATTGGAACGCATGGCCGAGGGCCGTGCAGATACGTGCTGCCACATCCCGGCATGCGCCTGAACCGTCACCACAGGATTCGGCAGTTGCGGAAAGGAGTCGTTGCGCTCGATCAACTGCACGCCCTCCGTATCCTCCTCGACAGGTTCCGTGGGATCAGCGGCTGATTGCGGGCCCGTCCCGAACAAATTTGCTGCTTCGAAAAAGAGCCCGTCTTCCTCTTCCGCGACCAGATCGCCGTCATCTGTATCTGCGGCGTCGAGAAGGCCGCTCGAAAGATCCTCTTCATCCAGTGAGCCAATTACTCCTCAAGTCGGGCGCAAGGTCGATTCGTTCCAGCACCGAGCCACGTCCGGTTCTCAATATGATGCCGTTGCCGTCGGTGTTCCAGTTCTCGACATTGAGGCTCACGTCGCACTCATCAAACTAGAGATCAACCGCATTGTCCCGTTCATCGACGAGATTACCGTCTTCGTTTGCGTCCCCCGCGCAGGACAGCCCGTCAGTGAACTCGGGGTAATCGATTTGCGCGTCGTCATCAGCATCGAAGACGCCAAGTAGAAACTCCGTTGGGAGAGTTCAGCCTCGCCGAGCCCGCAGTCAAGGTCCGTATCCCATGCGTCGACATCTTTAGCTGCGCGGGGTGCACAGGCTACCGCGCGGCAAACAAGGTCAGTCTCAGCTTCATCTCATTCTCCTGCTTCACGTTGCATGAGTGCTGCTTCCGGGCGCGTTCAGCAAGACGCTCGTCTGCTCCGATTCAGCGGCGCGAGAGGGTGATCCGGGGCTGCAACCCGCTCACGAGAAGCGCTACTTTCCGTTTCAGTTTTAGATGCTTCTATTGGCCAAACAGCTTCTGATAATCCTGCCATTTCAGTGCTTTGCACCACAATACTTATACTTATTAGCGCAGCTACCTCGTGGAACTCTGCGGCGCGCGACCATCAAAAAAATATAATACTGAGTAAGTGAGGCAGCGACCGGGCGATCGATCTCGACGCGCCCTTGTCGGCAAGTACATTCACCGCGAAAGCCTCCGCTAGCCTCGCCTTCACGCAAAGCGGCAATGGAGGTGTCGGCTTCGCGATTGGATTGAGGATCCAATGGACCGACATTCGCTTCTTCTATGCGACCGCATGTTGGCGTACCCGTAGTGCCTCCAGGAGAGCTGTCAGTTCGGTTGTCGGCCGAGCCTCGCTGAACAGGAAACCTTGTACCTCGGTGCATCCCTCGGATCGCACCCAGTCGAGCTGTTCCGCCGTCTCCACCCCTT
>NZ_JBELKF010000149.1:0-3634 GCF_042089775.1 Palleronia sp. | reverse complement strand
AAGAGCTTCGTCCGCTCTGCGCCACACGCCACGGGGCCGTGCAAGCGGCACATTGCCGTGGCCTCGGGGGCTCCTGGCACACTGCCAATACCCAGATCCCCATGATAAGCACGCGCCAGCCCAGCCACCGCCCGCACAATTGCCATCGAGTTCTGGTCCCGGCGCCGGATGAAAGATGCGTCGATCTTGAGACGGTCGAAGGGGAAGCTCTGCAAATAGCGAAGGGACGAATTACCTGTGCCGAAATCGTCCATCGCAATTCGCACCCCAAGCTCGCGAAGGCGGTGGAGCGTCGCCAAGGTGTCCTCGGTATCCGTCAGCAGCACTCCCTCCGTGATCTCGAGTTCAAGCCGGCTTGCAGGAAAACCGCTGGAGTCCAGCGCTGCGGTGACCGCCTCGATCAGGCGCTTGCTTCGGAACTGAACCGGCGAGAGGTTGACCGCTAGGGATATGCCTTCGGCCCAGCCTGCAGCGTCATCGCAGGCCTGTTTCAATATCCATTCTCCCAGTGGAACGATCAAACCGGTTTCCTCGGCAAGCGGAATGAACTCGCCAGGCTGCACTAGGCCCCGCTCTGGGTGGAGCCAGCGGAGGAGCACCTCGAAACATGTAACGGCCGACGCCTCGACGTCGATGACCGGTTGGTAGTGCAAGACGAACTGACCCTCGCTCACAGCGCGTCGCAGGTCCAGTTCGAGGCGCCGCCGCTCCTGCATCAGCGCGTCCATCTCCGACTCGAAGAAACAGTAGACCCCGCGCCCGTCGCTCTTGGCCCGATAGAGGGCAAGGTCGGCGTTCTTCAGCATTTGGCCGGGGTCGGTGCCGTCTCCCGGGGCCACGGCGATACCGACGCTGGTACCTATGGAAATCTGGTGTCCTTCGATGTCAAAAGGCTCGCTCAGCGTTTCGATCATCCGCCGGGCAAGACTTCGACTGGCGGCAGGCTGCTCTCCGCACGCTTGGATTACAGCAAACTCGTCGCCGCCGAGGCGAGAGATCGTGTCGCCCTCTTGCACCTTGCGCCGCAATCGTTCCGCCGCGGCCTTGAGAAGCAAGTCGCCCACCGGATGGCCCAAAGTATCGTTGACGGCCTTGAAGCGGTCGAGGTCGAGCGCCAGCACCGCCAAGCCTCGGCCGCGCGGCAGATGCTGCAGCGCCTGGCCCAGCCGCTCTTGGAACAGGGTGCGGTTCGGCAGATCGGTGAGCGCGTCATGGCGCGCCATGTGGCGAATGCGATCCTCTGAACGTCGCCGCTCGGTGATCTCCTCATGCGTCGATAGCCACCCTCCGGCTATCGGCTGAAAGATGGTGCTGATGTAACGGTCATCCCTGAGCTTCCAGACCGCCCCCGCAGGTGTCCCGGCCGCCACGGCCGCGAGAGTCTCGGCCACGTGCGCATCCGGATCGTCGCCATCGAACGTCCCGGCATCAATGCGGGCAGCGAGGATCCGGCGGTGCGGCGTTCCGGCGACTGTCAGCTCCGTCGGCAGCTTGTAGATCTGGGCGTACCTGTCATTGCAGACGACCAGCCGGTCGTTCGCGTCAAACATGCAGAAGCCGATCGGCATGTTCGAGATGGCCGCATGCATGCGGTGCCGCTCTGTCTCGGCGAGGGCGGCGAGGTCGCGGGCGCGCGTGACGCACTCTCGGTAACCGGCGGCCGCCGCTACGAGGACGCCGATCTCATCGGAACGGTCTGCTCCCTCGATCGTGGTTTCGGTGTCGTCGCCTTCGGTAAGGCGTCGCATCGCTTGGCTCACGCGCAACAGAGGCGATGAGATGCGCGTCGATGCCCAGTAGATCAAGACGACCACAATGACCGCCGACAGAGCCACTACGACGCCGGTCAGGAGGAGCGCGCGACGATAGATCTTGCCGGCCTTGGCCTCGGCGGCACGGGTTCCCGCCTCGGCCAGTCCTTCCAGACCCGCCAGTTCTGCCCGTGCCTCGTGGAGATGAGCGCGCGTCTCACCCTCGAACGGAATGGTCGCGCCCAGCGTCTCACCCGAATTTATGCGGTCGAGAAGGTCGGCGAAGGATCGTATCCGCGCGGCCCATGCCCCCTGCAAGGCGGCGAATCCATGCGCTTCCGCCGGTCCGAGAGCGAGGTTCCCATAGCGAGCGAACTGCGCTTCGACGCCGTCCTGCACCTCGGCCATCTGCTCCGAGATTTGCGCCATCTGCCGAAAGTCTAGGCTCTGAATCCGCCGTGCCCCCAAGAGTTCGTGCGCGGTGAGCAGGCGCTCGACCGAATTCAGCGCCGTAAGCTTGGGCAACCAGAGTTGGCGGATTTCGTGAGTGACTCTGGCCACCGCATGCATCTGCACGAGGCCTATCGTGCCGCTACCGACAACCAGAAACAGTGCCGCCCCGAAGGCCATTGCCAACTTGGTGCGGATACTCACGCCTTTGACCAACATAACGTCTCCCCCTGCGTTACGCGGTTACCGGAGGAAGCTGAAATGCTGCCAGAGAGCGTAGTTCTTGCGAAAGGTCTCGTACGATTCGTAGACACGGCGGAAGTTCTCGTTGGCCTCTGATTCCTCGGCAACGATTTCCAGCCACGCATCTTCGAAGGAGACGAGGATTTCTGCAGGCCACCGCTTGAGCTGTACGCCCTCGGCCTGCAGTTGCTGCATGGCGCTCCACTGTGCCGCTTCGCCCTGAGCCGCCATGTCGCGCAAAGCATCGCTGCAGGCCGTCTCGATCGCCGCCTGATGCTGCTCGCCAAGCTCGTTCCACAGGTCAAGGTTGACGTAGAGATCGAAGAGCGTCGCCTGCTGATGCCAGCCCGGGAAATAGTAGAACGGCGCCACCTCGTTGAAGCCCAGCGGCAGGTCCATGGCGGGCAGCGAGAACTCTGCAGCGTCCAGACGGTCCGCTCTCATCTCGGCAAGAATTTCGCCGGGCGGCTGCTGAGAGGTGAGGACGCCGTGCTTCTGCATGACGCGGGCGCCGAGCCCGAAGAAGCGCATGCGCAGCCCCACGAGGTCGTCAACCGTGCGGATTTCCTCGCGGAACCAGCCGGATGCCTCCGGCGGAATCAGGCCGCAAGGGATGTTGTGAACGCCCTCGGCATGGAACATCTCGCGTGCGAGCTCGAGGCCGCCGCCATAGTACAGCCAGCCCATGTACTCGCCGATGCCGGGTCCGAACGGTACGCTGGAGAACATGCTGAACGCGCTATCGCGCTCAGCAAACCATCCGGCGCCGGCCCACGCGGCATCAACGCGGCGATCTGCAACAGCATTGACCGTCTGGTCGCCCGGTACGAGCGCGCCAGGTTCATGAAACCGCAGTTCCAGCGCCCCATCCGTCAGGCGCGCGACCGTCTTGGGGAGCCTCACCGAAACGTCACCAAGAATTGGCATGGTGTTGGGAAACGTGCTCGCGACGTCCAGCGTCACCTTTCCCTCTGCCAAGGCCGCCGGTGCCAAGAGGCACAACGTCGCGAAAATGGCCTCTGCGTGCATCGGTGGCATCATTGTCGATTCCGGGTTGCGGCCGCTCGTGCGCGACAGCCGCAAGATGGACGCCGGCCATCTACATTTTGTTAATAGCCATCGGATCTGATCGCTTAGGCTCAGGACCCTTTAATCAGGTTGAGGCTGTGCGGCCCGCATGATTCACGGCC
>NZ_JBELKF010000148.1:0-5215 GCF_042089775.1 Palleronia sp. | reverse complement strand
GGCGCCACGCTGATGCCGCCGGTGATGGGCACCGTGGCCTTCGTCATGGCCTCGTTCCTCGGGGTGCAATACTCGGCCATCGTCATCGCCGCGGTGATCCCGGCGTTGATGTTCTACGCGGCCCTTCTGCTGCAAGTCGACATGTATGCCGCGCGGCGCGGGCTGATGGGCCTGCCGCGCGAGGATTTGCCGCCGCTCTGGCCGGTTCTCAGATCGGGCTGGCCCTATCTTCTGAGCCTCGCGGTGCTGATCTTCGTGCTGATGGGAATGCGGCTGGAGGCGCGCTCACCCTATTACGCCTCGGTGGTGATGCTGGTGGCGACGGCGTTCAACCGCGACACCCGCCTGACATGGACGCGCGCCAAGGCGCTGCTTCTGGACATCTCGTCGAACATCGCGAGCCTCGTGGCGGTGCTGGCCGGGATCGGCCTCGTCGTGGGCGGGCTGTCCTATACCGGCGTGGCGGGCGCCTTCTCGCGCGAGCTGCTGCTCTATGCGGGCGGCAACACGGCGCTGATGCTGATAGCGGGCGCGGTGACGAGCTTCGTGCTCGGCATGGGGATGACGGTGACGGCCTGCTACATCTTCCTGTCGATCCTGCTGGCGCCCGCGCTGATGCAGGCTGGGCTCAACCCGATCGCCAGCCACCTGTTCATCCTCTACTGGGGCATGCTGTCCTACATCACGCCCCCCGTGGCGCTGGCCGCGATCACGGCGGCCAACGTGGCAGGCTCCAAGCCGATGCAGACCGGCTTTCATGCGATGCGCCTCGGCATGCCGCTCTTCGTGCTGCCCTTCATCTTCGTCTACGACCCGGCGCTGATCATGGAAGGCACATGGCTGCAGATCATCGAGCGGGTCGCGCTGACGCTGGTGGCGATCTGGGCGATCACCTCGGCCTTCGAGGCCTGGATCTACGGGATCGGCCGGATCGGCGTACCGAGCCGGATCGCCTTTGCGGCGGGCGGCGTGCTGATCCTGTTTCCCGAACTGACGACCAGCCTCATCGGCGCGGGCGTGCTGGCCGCGGTGATCGCCGTCAACCTCGGGCTGAAGCGGCGCTCCGGCGCGGCCAAGGTCTGATTTCAGAGACGAGAGAGACTCATGGACAAGAGCAAGGCGGATCTGGCCGAGGCCGTGGCCCCGATTACCGACGGGGCCTCGGTGATGATCGGCGGCTTCGGCTCCTCGGGCATCCCCTTCGGGCTGATCGACGCGCTGCTGGAGCAGGGCGCGACCGGGCTCACGGTGATCTCCAACAACGCGGGCGCGGGCGAGACCGGGATCGCGAAGCTGCTGAAAGAGGGCCGGGTGGCCAAGGTCATCTGCTCCTATCCGCGCTCGCCCGGCTCGATCTGGTTCGAGCGGCGCTATGAGGCGGGCGAGATCGCGCTCGAGGTCGTCCCACAAGGCACGCTGGCTGAACGTATTCGCGCGGCCGGGGCGGGGCTTGGCGGCTTTCTGACCCCCACCGCCTACGGCACGCTTCTGGCCGAGGGCAAGGAGACGAGGGTGATCGACGGCAAGGGCTATGTGCTGGAGGCTCCGCTTCCGGCCGATTTCGCGCTGCTGCGCGCGGATCGCGGCGATCCATGGGGCAATCTGAGCTTCCACGCGACGGCGCGCAACTTCAACCCGGTGATGGCCATGGCCTCGCGCCACGCGGTGGCCGAGGTGCGGCAGCTGTCGCGCGCGCCGCTCGATCCGGAACTGGTGGTGACGCCGGGCATCTTCGTCCAAAGTGTCGTGGAATACGGGGTGCGCCCATGAACGCCATGTCTCTCAATCGCCTGACCGATGCCGAACTGGCCGCCCGCGTCGCGCGCGACATCCCCGATGGCTCCTACGTCAACCTCGGGATCGGCAAGCCCACCCATGTCTCGGCCCATGTGCCCGAGGGGCGCGAGGTGATCTACCACTCCGAGAACGGCATCCTCGGCGTCGGCCCGACCCCGCCCGAGGGCGAGGAGGACTTTGAGCTCATCGACGCCAGCAAGCGCTATGTTACGCCCGCGCCGGGGGCCGCCTATTTCGAACATGCCGACAGCTTCGCGATGATGCGCGGCGGTCATATCGATATCGCCGTGCTCGGGGCCTACCAGGTGGCCGAAACCGGCGATCTTGCGAACTGGGCGACGCTGGACGAGAAGTTCCCCCCCGCCGTCGGCGGCGCGATGGACCTCGTGGCCGGGGTGCCGACCATCCTCGTGATGATGCGCCACACCGACCGCGACGGTAGCCCGAAGCTGCTCAAGCGCTGTACCTACCCGCTGACGGGCCTCGGCGTGGTGCGCCGGGTCTATACCGATCTCGCGGTGCTCGACGTGACGCCCGATGGCTTCCGGCTCGTGGAGCTGACCCCCGGCAACAGCCTCGACGCCGTCCGCGCCGTCACCGGGGCCGACATCCTGACCTGAAAGGACCACCCGTGCCCAAGCGCAAGGACCGCCTGACCTCCGACATCGGCTGGAGCACCGCCGACCGGATCACCGTGCGCGGCCTCGATCTGCCGAGCGAGATCCTGGGCGAGATGAACCTCGGCGATCTCGCTTTCCTGCTGACCGCGCATCGCAAGCCGACGCCTGAGGAGTCGAAGGTCTTCAACGCCATCGTCATCACGCTGGTCGAGCATGGCATCACCCCCTCGGCGATGGTGGCGCGGCTGACCTATATGGGCGCGCCGGAGTCGCTTCAGGGTGCCGTGGCCGCGGGGCTCAACGGGCTGGGCACGGTCTTCGTGGGCTCGATGGAGGGGGCCGCGCGGATGCTCTACGAGGCGCTGCCCGCCAAGCGGACAGGCCAAGGCGCGGATCTCGATGCGATCGCGCGCGAGGTCGTCGCCGGTCACGCCGCGCGCAAGGCCATCGTGCCGGGTCTGGGCCATCCGCTCCACAAGCCCGAGGACCCGCGCACGCCGCGCCTTTTCGAGATCGCGGCCCAGAACGGGCTGTCTGGCGACTACGTGGCCCTGATGCAGGCGATCCAGCGCGAGGCTGAGGCCGCGCGTGGCAAGCCGCTGCCGATCAACGCCACTGGCGCGATCGGGGCGATCTGCTGCGAGTTCGGCTTTCCATGGCAGATCGTGCGCGGCTTCGGCGTCATGGCCCGCTCGATCGGTCTCGTCGGGCATCTGCTCGAAGAGCGCAGCGATCCGATGGCCTTCGAGCTGTGGCAGCGCACCGAAGAAGAGATCCTGCGCAACAGCGGCCCGCAAGGCGGCTGAGACCGAAAGGGCATGCACCATGCGCGCGCGATCACCGAGCCATCAGGGGCGCTGCCAGGAGCGGAGGATCGCATGGAACTGATCGATCAAGGCGAAGACACGCCGCGCTTTCCGCTTTTCGTGCCCGCCGACAGGCCGGATGTCTTTGCCGCGGCTTGTGAGGCGGGGGCCGATGCCGTGGTCATCGATTTCGAGGATTCCGTGGCTCCCGACAGCAAGGCAGGGGTGCGGCGCATCCCGGCGGGCGCGCTGCCCGAGCACCGCGTGGTGAAGCTCTATCTGCGGGTGAACGGCACCGGCACGCCTTGGTATCGTGACGACGTGGCCTTCGCCCGGATGAGCGGCGTCGACGGTGTCGTGCTGCCCAAGGTCGAAAGCGCCGAGCAGGTCGCCCGGCTGCGCGCCGGGCTGGGAGAGGGGCAAAGGATCGTGGCGATGATCGAGACGGCGCGCGGCCTGTCGAACGTCGAGGCGATCGCGCTGAGCGCGGACCGGCTGGCCTTAGGCTCGATCGACCTGTCGGAGGACATGGGCTGCGCCCACACCCGCCTCGCCCTGCTGCCGCTGCGCAGCCGCATGGTGCTCGCATCGCGGCTCGCCGAGCGTCCCGCGCCGCTCGACGGCGTGTCGATCGGCGTCGAAAACGCGGCGGCGGTGGCCGATGACGCGCGGCATGCCCATGAGCTCGGCCTCGGCGGCAAGTGCCTGATCCATCCCCGGCAGATCGCTCCGGCCCGCGCCGGTTTCGGCGCCATCCCGCAGGACCTCGACTGGATTCGCCACATCGCCGCCATCGACGGCGGCACGCCCGCCGAGCCCGTGCAGTCCCCGGTGGCGGTGCGGGCGAGACGGCTTCTCGCGCGGAACTGCGCAGAGACATCGCGGCCCGCCGACCCGGCGCCGGGCCCATCATCGACAGCAAAGTGAGGACGACATGACCGAGCAACGTCACATCGCGGCAAGCGGGCCTGCCTCGGCGCTCGGGGCGGGGATGAAGCTGCCGCTCATCTGCGCGCCGATGTTCCTCGCCTCCGGCGTCGATCTGGTGGTGGCGCAGTGCTGCGCCGGGGCGATCGGCACCTTCCCGTCGCTCAACGCGCGCCCCGCTGAGCGGCTGGACGCATGGCTCACAGAGATCGAGACCCGATTGGAGGCGTATCGCCGCGACACCGGAGAGACCCCGGCCGCCTATGGGGTCAACCTCATCGTCAACGACTACAATACCCGGCTCGACGACGACCTCGCCGCCATTGTGCGCCACAAGGTGCCGCTGGTCATCACCTCGCTCTCGGCCCCCGACAAGGTGGTCGAGGCGGTACATGGCTACGGCGGACTGGTGTTTCACGACGTGATCAAGCCGCGCCACGCGCGCCGCGCGCTCAAGGCCGGGGTCGACGGGCTGATCCTCGTCTGCGCGGGCGCGGGCGGCCATGCCGGCACGCTTAGCCCCTTCGCGCTGGTCGAGGAGGTGCGCGGCTTTTACGACGGGCCGCTGGTGCTGTCGGGTGCCATCGCCAATGGCCGCGCCATCCTCGCGGCCGAGGTGCTGGGCTGCGCGTTCGCCTATGCGGGCACGGTCTTTATCCCGACAAGGGAGGCGATCGCGCCCGAGGGGCACAAGGAGATGATCCTCGCCGCCGCCTCGGATGGCATCACCTACACGCCGCTGTTCTCTGGCACGCATGCCAACTACCTCACGGCGAGCGTCGAGGCCGCGGGGGTCGATCCCGACGAAGCCCGCCACGCGCAGCCGCGCCGCATGCAAGACAAGTCCGACCCGGAGCGGCCCAAGGCCTGGAGCCAGGTCTGGAGTGCCGGGCAGGCGGTGGCGCAGTCGCAGGTGCTGGAGCCCGCGGCGCAGGTCGTGGCCCGGCTCGCGCGCGAATACGAGGCCGCGCGGGCGGCGCTGCGCCAATGAGGGAGGTCAAGATGCCGGGAAGCGAGACAGGGGTGCCCGACAGCCGCGGGCAGAACAGCTACCGCACCGATCCG
>NZ_JBELKF010000147.1:0-5261 GCF_042089775.1 Palleronia sp. | reverse complement strand
ACATGCCTCTCCCATTCTTTATCCGCAACCCTTTTTCGCAACTCAGGCAAGCAAACCGACAGCGGTAGGCAGATCGATGGCCGCCAGAGCGCTCCCTTCGTCCGCGCCAGAGATGAAAACCCATGTTTCATTGACGTTCAGACCGAAATCACCATGCGTCGAGACGCCGTGACGGGCAACGAAATCATTGGCCGAGGCATAGGCGAAGGGGTCGTCGAGCACGAAGACCAGCCGGTCGCCCGCGCTCAGGTCCATGACGGCGTCCTGCTGCCGTCCGGCCGTGCGCAGGTCGAAGACGAACTCATCGGCCCCCGCGCCGCCCACCATCCGGTCGTTGCCATCGCCGCCCGCGAGGCGGTCATTACCCGCCCCGCCGAAGAGCCGGTCATCGCCGCCGCGCCCCTCGATCAGGTCATCGCCGCTACCGCCGGCCAAGCGGTTACTCCTGGCGTTCCCGAGCAGCTGGTCGTCGCCGCCACCGGTGGTGACCGCCTCGATGCTCTTGAGGCGGTCGGCCCCCTGCCCCGTGGCGCGCCCCGCCGCGAGGTCCACGACGACGTCGGCCTCGCCGCGGTAGAACACGGTGTCGGCGCCCGCGCCGCCATGTAGGAGATCGGCGCCGCCGTTGCCCTCGAGGACATCACGGCCCGCGCCGCCGTAAAGGGCGTCCTTGCCAGCCCCGCTGGCCAGCCGGTCACTCCCGGCCCCGCCCCAGAGGCGGTCACCGCCGCCGCCGCCCGAAACGATGTTGTGGCCGCTATTGCCCCAGAGGTCGTTTGCCGCCCCGTTGCCGCGCAGGTCGAGATCCGCCGCGCCCAACAGCAGACCATCCACAGCCCCCCCGTCCAAGAACCAGGTTGGCCGAGCTTTCGAGGCGCTCCCCGTCCACCAGGTCGAGCTTCACGTTGCTCTCTCCTAGATCCACGAGCGCACGCAGGACCTTTCCTTCGTGGGTCGCCCGCACGAGGGTCGGTCCCTCCAGCGCTCCCAGCTCGAGGGTGTAGCCTCCCGCCATGGCGCTCGTCGCCGCGGCGCCGCCGACCTCGATGCGCGTGCCACGCGCGCCCTCGCCCATGCCGTAGAAGCGGTCTTCGTCCGCATCGTCATAGGCGACGCCCGTCAGGAAGATGCCCGCGCCGCTCAGGCCGAAATTCTCGGTCACCATGGAGGCGTGAAGGCCGTTGCCATCCCTGGTGAAGATGCCGGTCTCCTGGGAGATGCCGATCTCGCGGAAACCGGCATTCAGCGTGTTCACCCGGTGCCCGGGGCTCATGAAGAGCCCGTCGTAATGGGCGCGCATCGCCACCTCGAGGTCGAGATCCCCCGAGGTCCCGTAATAGGCGAGGTTCTCGCCCGTGCTCCAGCTGCCGTCGAGATCATAGCCCGCCTTGCGGATCCAATCGGTCGGGGCGCTGCCGCCCTCGCCGGTGTGGCTGAACACGTCCGCCTCAAGCATCCAGTCCGAATGCGCGATCGCCGCGTCCCAGAGATCGTCGTTCCAGGCCAGCGCCTGCATCGGCTCCGCCTGGATCGTGCCGGGCTCCAGCCCCTGGTCGAGATCGATCCCGAAGCGGGCCGCTTCGGCGAGCGGATCCATACGGCCGCGGTTGATCATCTCAAGCATGAGCTGCTGCTCACCGGTGATGTGTCTGATCGTCGTCCCCATGGTGTTCCCTCTCGATGCACCCACGAAACCTATAGGTTTTTCGCATGTCATGGGATGATAATCACGGCATCATCTCGTTGATCTTCAATCAAGATCACGCGTTGTATTTTTATTTTCGCAAACCTATCATGTCAGGGATGATGGGTCGGAGGCGCATGGGATGGATGGCAACAGGTCAAGCACGGGTAACCTGATCGACCCGAGCCTGGCGCGCGGGTTCGCGCGCTCCATGCTGCACGAGAGCGCGCGCCGGGCGACAGCGTCCAGCCGCCGCGTCAGGGGCACGCCTTTCAACCTCGTCGGCCGCAAGCGGATCATCGAAAGCCTCGTGAATGGGACGCCGAACCTGGTCGGGTCGGTTACGGTGCCGGACCGGACCAACGCCGTCATCGCGTCCTTTTCCACGGTGTCGAGCGAGACCAGGGCCCAGGGCCTGATCTTCACCCAGTTCGAGTTCGAGCTCGACCCCAAGCGGATGAGGAAGGAGGGGCCGACGGCTCTCTACAGCCAGACCCGGCTGATCGCGATCGCCATGCCGCATGTCCTCGAGCGGATGGTGATGCGACTGGGCCATCGGCGGCTCGACGACATCATTCCGGTGCTCCGCCCCAGCCTCGGCTGGGCGGTCATGGCGCGTTACATGGGCCGCTGCGGGCCGTTCAGCGTGCCAATTCCCGAAGGCCTCGTGTGTTGCGAATGGTATCGCGATATCGACATGGGCGGGGGGGTCCGGCTTGGCCCGGGCGCCATCATCAAGACCTTCATCTCGACCGAGAACATGAAGTCCCGCACGCAGTCGCGGCGCGACGCTCTGATCGCTGCCGGCGCCATGGACATGTGTCCCCGCTTCCCCCGCCTCACGCCCCCGCGCCCCGAGGAGACGGACGTCTTCGCGAAGATGCATGCGATCGAGGCGGAGTATCAACGCGACGTGCAGGAGCGCGAAGCCCGCCGCCAGCGCGATCCGAGCGCGGCCTGATCAGAACGTCAGCTCCGGCTCGCGATAGGTCCTGTCGAGATGCGCCGCCCGCTCGACTTGGCGCGCCAGCATCGGGCAATCCGGCTTGCGCGCCGGCATGCGGGTGACGATGCGATCGACCAGGTCGAGCATCTCTTCGCGCGCCCTGGTGGGCCAAAGCCCGCGGATGCGGACATCCAGCGGCCGGTGTCTCTCGTCGTCCCCCATCCAGGGCACGCCCATGCCCTCGCTGAGAGCGGGCTCGCGGATGAGGGCCAGGCGCTCGTCGAGCCGCACCCGAATGTCGAGCTCCTTGATCTGCGCCTTGGTGATCTCGACCGAGCCGTCGCTGAGCCCGAAAGCCTCCATGATCACCGCTTGTGCCTTGTTCTCGATCTCGCGGTAGCCCGGCATCATCGCCTTCAGCGGTGTCGGCATGTCACCGTAGATCGACTCGGCCGCGTCATGCAGCAGGATCGCCAGAGCGTCCTCGCGATGTGTGACGACGCCGTTGTCGATGGCCCACTGGGTCATCAGCATGCTGTGCTCGGCCACCGAATAGAAGCAGCGATCCGGATCAACCTGCCCCGCATAGCGGCAGACGCGCGCGAGGCCGACGAAGATGTTGGTGGCATCCACGTCCGCGGGATGCGGGTGCTCGATCGACCAGAAGCCGCCGGTGGCGGTCGCGAGCCAGGCACCCCGGTCGGGCACCGGCGCCGGTTCGGGCCAGAGGGTGTCATGTCGGGTCATGGGGCATCCACGGTCACTCGAAGCTGATGGCACGACCCTGCAACAGGCCTGCGAAAAATCCTAGGTGAGCATGGGAATGGTTCCTCGTTATCCACGGTGTTCGACAGCGCGAGCTGTATAGATGTTTGCGATTTTTCCAAAAACCGGCCTACTGAAGAGAGATGTTTTTCGCAAGGAGCTGAATGATGATCGGGGTTCGATCCCTCGGCCAGGCCCTCGGCCTCGCCATCCTGCTCGCCTCGGGGGCCACGGTCGCCAGCGCGCAGGTAACCAAGATCCCGCCCGATGGGGCGCGGATCATCGACGCGCATGGCGAATGCCGCAGCGTGCGCAACCTCATGAGCGACCCGGTCATGGTTCCCCACAGGAACCGGTCCGAATGGTGGCTGGGAGCGAACGCCTTCCTGGCCAAGAAGCGCGATGGTCTGCGCATCAACAGCTGCGACTTTCAGTTCCAGGATGTCGCCGACAACGCGGCGTCGCGCACCACCTGCACGGTGACCTTCGAAGGCGACGTGATGTGCATGGGCCGGGAGCATCCCTTCACCGACAACTGGTCGGCCTCGATGAAGAAGGTCGCAGGCCTGCCGGCCATGAGGTCTGTCGCGGTCACCGGAACCGGGTATCACTGCGGCGTCAGCACTGCTGATGATGTCTGGTGCTGGGGCACCTACGGATCCTACAAGGGCAAGGGCTGGGTGAAGACCTATCCGCCGATGAAGATGCGTGGCCTGTCGCAGGTCGACCGGGTGTTTGCCGAGGAACTCGGCACCCCGGGCCGCTACACCCCCGAGTTCTGCGCCATCAAGGTCAATGGTTCCCTGTGGTGCTGGATGGATTGGCGCGCCGCGGATGATGGCCTGTCGCAGTACCGCGATCCCTATGGACCCGAGCACCGTCTCGAGCAGATCGACGCGGGCTCAGTGGTTCGAATGTCGCACCACCAAGGGGGCGGGTGCTACCAGAAGGCCAATGGCGACTTCTGGTGCTTCGGCCGCGGCAAGTTCGCCCCGAAGAAGGCCAACTGGTTCCCGAAATCGGGTCCGATGACGGATGGCCTCCATCTCGAAAACTATACAACCTACTTCTACGACGACCACCCCGAGACGATGGGCTTCGGCGGATGTGTTGTTCGAAGCAACGGTGAGCTGTGGTGCTTCGGCAACCAGAGAAACGGCAGCAAGGGGAGCGATCGCAGCTTCAACTACATGACCCGTGGCGGCACCGACACGACCAACGCGGCATGGTTGCGTCCGGTGAGAATGACCAAGTTCCCCGGCACCCAGAAGCTGATCTCACCGGTTCTCCACGGCACCTGCGCGGTCAACACGGAAGACAAGATCCACTGCTATAACCATTACACCAAGGACAGCATCGAGCCAGTCTGGGGTGCGAGCATTGGCCGCGAGATCGTCAAGATCATCGGCCGTCCGGGTGATCACGGCTACTATGTCGGCGGCATTTGCGTGCTCGATGCCGATGGCGGCCTGTGGTGCGCCGGCCAGAACCAGTACGGGCAGCATGGCGGGGCTGACGGCAAGCCGTTCTCGACCCTCACGCAGGTCAAGCGCTGATACTTCCTTACAGCGACGAGATGCATGGGCCGCACCTTCGGGTGCGGCCTTTCTCGTCTTCGCGGCGTCATTCCGAATTTTGCGAAACCTCCCCTCCCGCCGCAGTGAACAGTTTGTTAAGGTTTTTCGCATAACAGGAGGCTTTCATATGAGGTTCACCACCTTGGCCGCGAGTTTCGCGGCACTCATCACCCTAACGCCGGGCATCACGGCGGCACAGACGACCACCGTGCCGCCCGGCGAGGCGCGCATCATCGACAAGCACGGCGTCTGCCGGGTTGTCGAGAACGAGCAGAACAGAGGGATCATG